>NZ_JBFNFG010000007.1:0-101817 GCF_040888305.1 Streptococcus fermentans
GAGTCAGTATCAGAATCAGTAAGTGAATCAATTTCTGAATCAGTAAGCGAGTCAATTTCTGAATCCGTCTCAGAATCAGTAAGCGAATCAATTTCTGAGTCAGTATCAGAGTCAGTAAGTGAATCAATTTCTGAATCAGTATCAGAGTCAGTATCAGAATCCTTATCTGAATCAGTAAGTGAATCAGTTTCTAGACGATTATTGCCAAATACTGGAGAAAATTCTTCTTCCTCTCTTGGATTAGTTGGACTCAGTGGTCTTCTAATTGGAGGACTCTTAGGACGTAAAAAACGTAAAACAGGAGACAATGAGTAGGAAGTGAATATACTCTTCAATAAAATATGAAGCAAGGGTTGGTGGTGTTTTCACACCCCAACCTTGTTTTTATGTTATAATAATTTGGAATAGAGAGAATGGATTAATTTGAATATGATAAGAAAATTTCAGAAATACTGGAGGAAATCGCTAGTAATCCAAAGATTTTCATGGATGATTTGTATAGTATTTATATATATGTTAGGTCGACAAATTCCTATTCCAACAGTTGGGGTTGATAAAGTTGTACTTGGTAATGCCATAGATTCACAATTAATTGAGAATTTTGGAGCGATCACTGGAATTCAATTTAGCAGTATGACTTTATTCACGTTGGGGATTGGTCCAACTATGACAATGATGATTTTATGGCGCTTCTTAGTTACTTTTAAATTAATTAGTAATTGGACCTCAGATAAAGTGAATCGCTTGCAGTTTTTGATGACATTAGCAATTGCTTTGTTACAAAGTTACGGAATAACCAATAGTTCCGAATTTTTAATATCGTTTGGATATAATTATGTGACTTTGAGGATAATTACAATTGTGTTATTAACAACTGGTACACTTATATTAAATTGGTTATGCAAAATAAATAGTGAACGAGGTATTGGTGGGATGACTGTTGTTATATTGGTAAATATGATATTAGCGTTTCAAAGCAATACAATTAAGTACTTCACAACTCAACAATTCGATTCCGATAATCTCATAAAATTTGGGTTATTATTTTGTACCGTCTTATCTGTACTTGTTTGTTTAACTATATTACTTTATAAAGGGGAATATCGTATACCGATTCGAAGAGTAGGATTAAATACACCATACCATTCTAGTAGCTATCTCCCGATACGTGTGACACCTGCAGGTGCGATGCCATTTATGTATGGAATGACTTTGATGATGTTGCCTCCATATATATTCATATTGTTATTGAATATATTTCCTAATAATCAAATTTTAGAATATCTTTCAGTTCGTATTGGCTTATCTCAAGTACCAGGTGTTATCTGTTATATCTTACTACTTTATCTCTTGTCCATTGGTTTTTCATACTATAATTATGATCCATATGAAATTTCAAAGAATATGAGAAATAATGGTGATTATATATCTGGGAAAAAGCCGGGGGAAGAGACCTTAAAGTATATTCAACATGTTGTAAATTCGTTTGCACAATTTGGGGCTTTTACAGTTGTTGTTTTGGGAGGTTTACCGATGCTTGCAGTTTCATTGCAGGGGCATGGTAAAAATAGTATTTCAATTGCTCTATTAATTAGTAATGCATATATTATAGTAAGTCTTTTATTGGGTGTTATGGAGCAGGTTGATACAATGAATAGTTGGAAAAAATACAAAAATTTAATTTAATGGTGGAAAGTTTATGTTTTATTTTGTGCCTTCTTGGTATGGTCGACAGAGACAATGGTATGATAATACACCTTGGTGGTTTCGTGTAAATAATCGAATGACTTTTGATGATAGTGTGAATCAAGTAAAAATGTTTTTGGAAGCAAAAGAAGAAATTGGAGTAATGATATTGAACTATCAGCCTCAACTTCGATATTTTTTACATAATCAAGGAATTTTTGGAGTTTACTATTGGTCATTTTTTGATGATATTCAGAATATCACAAGATTTTACACAAAAATTATTCATTTTAAAGACTTAAATTGGCCAAAAGGTAGTGAGTTTTTTTATAGTCCTTTTGCAGTCGTTGTCCGACTAAAGGGAAAAATTTATGCTGTTGTGAACTTTGCTGAGAACGGGAATATTCATTCGATTTCATTTCAAAAGAATGAAAAAATAACAAAAGATTATATCTTTGATGATAGGGGATTTTTATCTAGTATTCTTTATTATGATATAGATGAGCAAGCGCTTTACCAAGATTACTTGAACACTAATGGTGTTTGGCAAGTTAGAGAGTTTCTAAAAAAAGAAAATGACTCCTCTCCTCTCCTTATGGTTAATGATTTTGCAGATAAGACTTTTAGTAAGAAGTATTATAATAGTTGGAAAGAATTGATTGAAGAAAGATTGACAGTTTTTCGAAAAAATCATATTAAAAATACTGATATATTTGTTGTTGCAAGCCATGAACAACATAATCAACTTATTTCAACTATATTTAAGGATTATAGAACAATTTACTCTTTTTTTGGAAATCGATTTAATTTGCAAGATTTTAAAACAAATCAATTAACTATTAATGAGGCTTCTTTTGTAGTGGCCGATACTGAGAGGAATGAAAGATTATTGAAGGAGCTTTTTGAAAAATTAGGATTAAAATCAATTCCGATCATGCGTCTTTCCCCCTTTGATAGTCGATTACGCCTTGGACATAGCCAGACTGTTAAAGAGCAGATAATTTACTTTTTCATCGATAATATAGAGCGAGATGAACTATATTCTGTCATAACAATTATTCTAGAATTAATGAGTTTGCGTAAGGATACTGAACTTAGAATCGTAACATTTAGGCAGGATATGCAATTGGATTTGTTAAAGACATGGATAATAGAATTAATAAAAACATTCCATTTTGAAGAACTCTTTTTTAAACATGTTAGTGAAGGTGAAAATGAACTGGAAGATGAACAAGAGATAGAGTTAAGTCGAATAGTGATGGAGTGTTTTACAAATGAAAATCAGATTATTGAATGTCTGGATACAGCTAGGTTAGTCATTGACCTTGGGCTTGAACCAGATCTATATACACAAATTGCTAGTATTAGTGCAGGTATCCCACAAATTAATCGTGTGAGTTCGGACTATGTTGAACATCAAAAGAATGGATTAGTTATCAGTGAAATCAGTGATCTGTCAGCAGCAATTGATTTTTATTTTGACGGACTATCAAACTGGAATGAGGCCCTTATCTATACTGTTCAAAAAATGTCTAACTACACAAGTGTTAAAATATTAGAGCAATGGAAACAAATGCTAGAAAATAGAAATAGGTAATTGGATGACGATGAAGATTTTACAAATTGGCTATTTAAATTGGGCTAGTCAAGTAGAAAAACTACCAGAAGACTTAGAATGGTTTTTTTGTAAGCCGGAGAATATCCAAAATTTTTTAAAATTAGAAGAGGAAAAATTACTTGCAGAATTTCTTAAAGACATGACGAAGCAAGATAATTTGATAGAAAAACCAAAAATTCACATTCATTTTAATGCGATTGTTATAACTGATTATCTTGAGGAAATACAATTAGAACCACTAATAGATACAATTGAAGCTTACAGTCTATTTTGCAGTGCAGAATTAGACTTATCTTCAGATAGTCCAAATGGAATTTTTCGAAGAAAAATACTTCGTAAACTGGAAAAATCGAAAGACATTTCTACTTGTATCAATTTTTTATATCAAGTATTGTTTAGTAGTCAATATGGGGCAAAGTTAAAAATACCTGAAATAGATATCAATCCAAATTTTAGAGGTATGGTACAACGGAATGGTCATGTAAATACTCAGTTTACTGGTGATTTTGGAGAAGATTTCCAACAACTTTTTACTTATAGGTATAATCTTTCAAGTTTTCCAGTAGCTCTAGAATTATGGCAGGAGTATGAAAAAGTCAAAGGCAATTGTCACATTCAGTTAGTAATAACTCCAATGAGAAGAGGTAGTCTTTATGAATTAATGGATAGTTTGATTTATAATGAAGATGATCTTAATAATTTAGTTATCCTAGAATCAAATCCTGAAGAAATCGGTTTTTATGCTGTATCCATATACGCGAAAGGAGAAGGGTCACTGTCATTTGGTCCCCTTCATTGGCGATATTCACGTCAAGGTCTCGGCAACTTAGTTCTTGGAGGTGGAAGGTACAGTGATGAGAGAAGACAAGAATTTTTCTATTACTTTAATCCAGGAGATATGAAGCCACCTCTAAATGTATATTTTTCAGGATTCAGGCCTGCTGAAGGGTTTGAAGGATTTGGAATGATGAAATCTCTTAATTCTCCGTTTGTGTTAATTGCTGATCCTAGATTAGAAGGAGGCTGTTTCTATATTGGAACTGATCAATATGAAACAAAAATCATTGAAGTGATTCAAAAATCATTAGACTATTTAGGATTTTCATCATCTGAGTTGATACTATCTGGCATATCAATGGGGTCATTTGCTGCAGCATATTATGCAGTAGACCTAAATCCGGCGGCAGTAATTGTAGGGAAGCCATTTACAAATCTTGGAGATACTGTGTCTGGATTGAAATTAAAAAGACCAGATGAATTTGAAACAAGTGCAGACATGCTGCTGAATATAACTCATGGTTTAACAGAAATACAAATTGATGAGTTGAACCAAAAATTATGGAAGAAATATCATAAAGCAAGTTTTAAAGATACTCAATTTGCTCTGGGATACATGAAAAATGATGATTACGATGGTTGTGCTGCCCAACGTTTAACAAATTATCTCTCACAGAAAGATGTACATATATATAGTGTAGGATATGAAGGAAGGCATAATGACAACAGTCAAGCGATTAATAAGTGGTTTAAGCAACAATTTAAAAGAATTCTAGAAGATCAGTTTGGAAGATAAGGAGTGTAAATGATTAAACAGTTAATTGCTGAAATTTATTGGAATGAGATAAGAAAGAATGAGAATTATTTATATGGTTCTCAAATTAAATTCCAAGAGGATTTAGTGAACTTTTACAATTTACGGTTCGCATCAGGAAAACCTATCATTACCTTTAAATCACGAACAAATTATCAAGGCGATCGTCATTCTCCTGATCTTCCCATTCTCACACAGGGAAAGAGATATCAATTGGAGTTTTTGATTGATTCAGTACCGGAACTATCCTTTTTCTTACAACTTGATTTTTTTAATCGTCAAGCTGAGCAAATTGAGTCTATCGTATTGAGAAAATCGGGAGAAAGTTTTATTTTCCCGCGGGATACCTTTACTTACACACTTACATTGATGAGTGCGGGGTGTCAATCAGTTGCGTATCACAAGATTATGATGTACGAGATCAATGAGGAGGAAGAAAAAGAATCGGAATTTCGTACTTTTGAGAATCGATATTTAAGGGAGTTACTTCCGAAAGATCTTGATTTAGTAAAAGACCTAGTAAAATATATTTAATGGATAGATGGAAAAAATTAAACAAAAAAAATCATTTATTAATACAATAAAATTACGTAGACTTCGAAAAAAATTAGTGAAAATAAATGCATTAGAAGAATCAATGTCCCACTTAAGCGATGAAGAACTAAAGAATAAGACTGAAGAATTTAAAAATCGTTTAAGGACAGGAGAAACACTTGAAGATATTCTAATTGAGGCTTTTGCAGCGATTCGTGAAGCAGATCGCCGAATACTAGGCATGTTCCCATTTGATGTTCAAGTTTTAGGAGCGTTAGCCCTTCATGAAGGTACAATTGTTGAAATGAAAACAGGAGAAGGAAAGACTCTGACTGCTACCTTACCTCTTTATTTAAATGCTTTGGAGGGGAAGGGAACAATACTTGTAACAACCAATGATTATCTCGCAAGACGTGATGCAATAGATATGGGTGAAGTTTATCGCTTTATGGGATTAACTGTTGGAGTAGGAGTTTTTGACGATGATGAAGAAGTAGATTCTAATCGGAAGAAAAAAATCTACTCTTCTGATATATTGTATACGACAAGCACTGCTCTTGGATTTGATTATTTGATAGATAATCTGGCAGGAAATGCAGAGGATAAATTTTTACGATCCTTTAACTATGTTATCATTGATGAAGCAGATGCTGTTTTGTTAGATAGTGCACAGACACCACTTATTATCGCTGGATCACCCAGAGTTCAATCTAATCTTTATGATACAGCTGATCAATTTATTCGAACATTGAGAAAAGAGCAGGAATTTAAATTTCTCAAAGATGAAAAAATTATCTTCTTGACTGACGAAGGAATTCGTTATGCAGAGAAATATTTTAATATTTCAAATCTCTATGGTGAAGAATATTTTGAATTGAATAGACATATTAATTTAGCGCTTAGAGCACATTATTTATTTAAAAAAGATATTGATTATGTTGTAACTGAGGATGCAGTTGAGCTACTAGATAATCGTACTGGACGGATACTTGAAGGAACCCGTCTCCAGTCTGGAATTCATCAGGCAATTGAGACAAAAGAAAAAGTCAAAAAATCAAAGGACTCTCGCGCTATTGCTTCTGTAACGTATCAAAGTTTATTTAATATGTTTCCTAAACTATCTGGAATGACGGGAACGGGAAAAATTGCAGAGAATGAGCTGATTAGTACTTATGGGGTATCAGTAGTTGTTCTTCCAACTAACACACCAATACGAAGATTAGATTATTCAGATAAAATTTATACTACCTTACCCGAAAAATTATTTGCTACTCTTGAATTTGTTAAGGAAATCCACGAAAAGCAACAACCGATTCTTTTGATTTCAGGAACAGTTGATATTGCGGAGATATACTCACGTATGTTATTACAAGAGGGGATTCCTCACAATGTTTTGACAGCAAAGAATATTGCTAAGGAAGCATTGATTATTGCTGAAGCAGGTCAAAAAGGTGCTGTCACAGTAGCTACTTCTCTAGCTGGACGAGGTACGGATATTAAGTTAGGAAAAGGTGTTGCAGAATTGGGTGGTTTAGCTGTCATTGGGACAGAGAGAATGGCAAACAGTAGAATTGATTGGCAGTTGAGAGGACGAGC
Organism: Streptococcus fermentans; assembly: GCF_040888305.1. Lineage (NCBI taxonomy): Bacteria > Bacillati > Bacillota > Bacilli > Lactobacillales > Streptococcaceae > Streptococcus > Streptococcus fermentans. The sequence goes on from NZ_JBFNFG010000007.1 coordinate 7,026, forward strand.
TGGACGACAAGGGGATCCAGGTTTGAGTCAGTTTTTTGTATCCTTAGAAGATGAGTTGATTATGAATTATGCTAATAAAAGATTAAAAAAATACTTTGAAAAGCAAAATCGTATAGATCGAAAGAATTATGGAAAGCCTCTAGTTTCTAAACGTTTTTCTAGAATTGTAGCGCATGCTCAACATAAAAGCGAGGACAAGTCGGAATCTGCTCGTCAGAATACAATTAAATTTGATGAGAGCTTAAAATCACAACGTAAGAAAATATATCATTTAAGAGATCAGCTGATTTATGGTGAAGTAAAACTCAGAGATCGTTTAGATAAATTGATGCGTGAATATATTGAAATATATATAGAAGATAATCGTCACATTGGATTAAACCAAAATGATTTAAAGAGATTTATTTTAGAGAATTTCACCTATCAACTGAGATCCCTTCCAACAAGTCTAGATTTGGCTAATAGTAAACAAGTGAAGGATTATTTATTTTACCTTTATCAATTAGAGATGGAACGTAAATCTAAGCAACTAAAAACAGATTCAAAAGTGGAGGAGTTTATTCGTTTATCAATACTACGAGCAATTGATGAATGTTGGATTCAACAAGTAGACCATTTACAACAACTGAAGACATTCGTATCAATGAGACAAATAGCCCAAAGGGATTCTATTAGTGAATACTTACGAGAATCCTTAGAGTCTTATGAGGAAATGGGTAAAGAAGTGAAACATGCTATTGTTAAAAATGTGATGCTAAGCACCATAGAAGGAAAGATAGACGATGGTTTATCAATTTATTTTGTATAAGAGGGAACAATGACAATCTATAGTATTAATTTAGGGATTGGCTGGGCAAGTAGCGGTGTTGAGTATGCTCAGGCATATAGAGCACAAATTTTAAGATCACTTGGTATACCTGCTAAATTTATTTTTACAAATATGTTTCAATCAGAAAATCTGGAACATTTTACAAAAAACATCGGATTTGAAGATAGTGAAATAATATGGTTATATGGATATTTTACAGATGTTAAAATTGCTGGAACTACATATAAAAAAGATGATTTGGAGGCCACTTTTTCACAACATCCTACAAAAAAAGAAGTGAGCTCTGATCGAAAGCTTATTCGTTATTATTTTGAAAATCAAGAACTATATATTAATGCTTCCCTTTATGGAGAAAATCAGGAATATGTACAACGAGTAGAATATGTTGTTAAAGGAAAACTGATTCGTAAAGATTACTATAGCTATACAAAAGTATTTAGTGAATTTTATGCACCTGGAGAAAATGGGCTACAGCTCTGTAATCGTTCATTTTATAATGAAGATGGTAGTATTGCTTATGAAGAGATTCTTTCTAATGAAAAGAGTACTTTTGTTTTTTCAAATAAAATTTGTTATGGACTAGAAGAATTATTAGAGTTCATGCTTGAGGATCTTTCTTTGACAAAGTCTGATTTGATTTTACTTGATCGTGCGACAGGAATTGGACAAGTAGTATTTGAAAATATAGGGGCAGCGAAGTTAGCAGTAGTTATTCATGCAGAACATTTTAATGAAAAAAATACAGATGAATATAATATTCTCTGGAATAATTATTATGAATATCAATTTACTAATGCTGATAAAGTGAATGCATTTATTACGTCTACTGAAAGGCAAAAAATACTTCTTGAGGAGCAATTCACACAATACACTTCTCTACATCCGAAGGTAGTAGCTATTCCAGTAGGAAGTTTAGAACAATTGAAGTTTCCGGAGCAATCTAGAAAATCTTTTTCAATGATGACTGGTTCTCGTTTAGCAGTAGAGAAACATATAGATTGGTTAATTGAGGGAGTAGCCTTAGCTCAGAAAAGACTTCCTGAATTGACTTTTGATATATATGGTGAAGGTGGAGAGAGAAGAAAACTGACAGAGCTTTTAACTAAATTACATGCTGGGGAGTTCATTGAATTAAAAGGTCATAAACAGCTTGATGATATTTATCAAAATTATGAACTATATTTAACTGCTTCAACAAGTGAAGGGTTTGGTTTAACGTTAATGGAAGCAGTAGGCTCAGGACTTCCTATTATTGGTTTTGATGTTCCATATGGAAATCAAACATTTGTTTGTTCTGGAGAAAATGGTCTGTTAATTGAGCGTCCTAAAGGGGATGACCGTTCTCGTATTGTACAAGCTTTTGCAGATTCAATATATGAATATTTCACTAAGTTTAAAAAGGCTGATGCACAACAATATTCTTATAATATTGCAGAGAACTATAAGCATGAAAAATTAGTTGAAAGATGGAAAGCTTTTATAGAAGAGGTGCTATATGATTAGGTTATTCGAATGGTTAACACAAGAATCTTTGGATCTACATTATTCTCTTGAGCAATCTGGTATCCATGGAACTAGTATTGTTTTAAATGATGATGGTTTCTTACCAGAAGGAATAATATCACCTTATACTTTCTTTTGTGAAGTTGAAATGGATGGCGAAGCACTTTATTTCAATCAATTAGAAGTTCCTTCACTTTGGCAAATTACAGGAACGAATATAGAAGGAGAAATCTGGAATCGTAGTTCTAAAAGAGGAGTTATTCATTATCATGAACCAAAATATTTGCGATTTGTCCAAAGTGTAGATTGGCTGTATCCAGATGGTTCGATTTATATGACGGATCACTATAATCAACATGGGTGGATTTTTGCTAAGACTTATTTTTATAGTGACCAGCAAGTGAGTCACAAAAAGTATTTTAATAAATCGGGTCAGGAAGTATTATCAGAAAATATTTTAACAGGGGACATTCTTCTTAATTGGAAAGGCAAGAATTATCATTTTACAAAAAAAGTAGATTTCTTTCTCTTTTATTTAAAAGAATCGGGTCTAGATTTATCATCAATTTGGTATAATTCATTGGGAATGCCTTTCTTAATTTCCTATTACCTAGGAGGCGAGGGAAGAGACATTTTATTCTGGCAAGAAAAACTTGCGGATCAGCTTCCGGGAAATATGCAAGTTATTTTTTCAGGAAGATCAAGCAGAACTAAGAAAGTAATAGTTCAGGATCAGTCGGTTTATGAAAAATTATTGCACTTAGTGGAAGAGAAGAATAAAGAGATGATTAGTTTTTTAAACATTCTCTATCCTAAATTGAGAGAAAACTATTCTCGAAAAGAGATTCTAATTGTGACAAACTCTGATCAAATAGAAGGCTTAGAATTATTAACTGAGCAGCTCTCAGCTTATACTTTTCATATTGGTGCTTTAACGGGTATGTCGGAGAAATTACAAAATTTTGGTCAAAAAGAAAATGTACTACTCTATCCTAATATGTCTCCTAAAACGATGTTGGATCTACTGGATCAATGTGATATCTATTTAGATATTAATCACGGGAATGAAGTTTTATCGATAATTCGAGAAGCTTTTGAACGAAATCTTCTTATTTTAGCATACGACAATACTATTCATTCACCAATTTTTCACCATAAAAGTGGTATTTTTAATCATAGTCAGCCTCAAACATTATCTGATTGGTTATTGAATTTAGATGATTATTCACAGACGGTTTCGCGTTGGCGATCAGACTTATTCCCTATGACTTATGAAGATTATAAACAAATATTGTTTAGGAATGTAGATTAATGAAGGAGAAGAATAGTGGCAGATAGAAATACACTATTAGATGAGGATATACAGAAACGTATCAAAGAAATACGCTATGAGAAACCAGATGAGGTAAAAAATCGAAAATCTATTTTTTATATTATCGTAGTAGTATTAGTAACTATTTCAGTTCTGATATCATTGTTTAGATATTTATAATAAAAGGATCTAGTAAAAGAAAAAGATTGAAGAAAATTGTCCAAAATGGACTTTTTCTTCAATCTGAAACCAAGGATGTTTGATCCTTGGTTTTTCGGCTCTTTTCTACCATTTGTCAAGTATATCAAGGGCTTTAAGTAAAAAAAGAGATAAGACAGTAGCTATTCTGAGGTTACTGTCTTATTTTTACCACTTATTGATCCATAAAAGGGTATGCTAAAAAAACACCTCATCTGGTATTTTTTGAAACAAGGTGTTATAATAATACGGCATAGATAGCCTTATCGATTTTGGGTCAAAGAGTAATCGTAAAGTTTGTTATGCGTAATGAGGTAATACATTGTTCGAATGAGACGATGTATAGAAGCAATCGCATGTGGCTTGGTTGAAGCTATTTTCGATTGTCTTTTTCGTTTCTCATAAAAGTCGGCGATATGGCAGGGATTGGTATGACTAGCTGAAGCGATGTTATGAATGCACTTGAACAAGATTTTTCTTGCATAGGGATTACCTCGTTTAGTAATGTGTTCCTTGGCGAGAAAATTCCCAGATTCATAGTGTCTCAGGTCAATGCCAATAAAAGCGTTGATTTGATTGGTAGACTGAAAGCGACGAATATCTCCCAATTCGCCAATGATAGATGTCGCTGTGGTTTCTGCGATGCCAGGAATTGATCGTAAGATGTCATACTCTGGTAAAGGCTGAGCTAGAGCTACCATGTCGTCTAAGACAACCTGTCTGTGCTCAGAAAGACGAAGCAATTCTTGAGCATAGTAACGAACCTCTTCAAGTATTGGGGAGATTTTCTTGACCGCACAAAAAGATTGTTTAGCGAGTTTTATAAGTTTATCAGTCAGGTAAGCAATACGCTTTTCAGAGATTCGTTTGGAGGTAGATTGACGGATAATCATACACAATTCACTTTGAGATAGGTTTAATACAAACTCTTTACATGGAAAAGCCATCACTAAATTCCAATATTGCTCTCCAGTTGGTGTGGATAAGAGATTTTCCAATTCAGGAAAGGTGACTTGTAAGACCTTGTGTAGACGGTTTTTAGCTCTAACAATGTCTTCTGTAAGATTTTGATAGAAACGGCTTAAATCACGCAGGTGTTGATAAACTTCTTCCTGCGCATAAGTTGGTTTACGATTGAGTATAAACTGAGAATGAGCCAACTTTTCAGCGTCAATTTTGTCTGTTTTACGAACTCGCAGACTATCCAGTTGCTTCTTAGCTTCCAGAGGATTCAGCTGTGTATAAGCGTAGCCGTATTCCTCAAGAAAGGCTTGAAGACGCCGAGAATAGACACCAGTAGCTTCAAATATAATCTCAGGGTTATGAACAGTTTTCAAGTCATTCAAAAGACGATTGAAGCCAATGGCGTCATTGAGCATAGTGTATCCATGAATCTTCTCACCGTTGACTAAAATTGCCACCTCAGAACTTGCCTTACTCACATCAATCCCAAATACTGTACGCATGATATTACCTCTTTTGTCTTGAATAATTCCGTGTTTTAGTGATTTTATTTTCAATACGCGACGTCTAGCGTCCCACATACTTTGATCAAATTCCACCTAAAACAGGTGTCTTGCCAGTTTGTCAAGCGACGTCTAGCGCCAAAGAGCCCTACGACTTTACAAGACACCTCTACTTTAACATAAAGAAAAAGTAGTGAATACTCTCTCCCGTCGGAGATTTTCTCACTACTAATCTTAGTATGTTTTCTACAACAAAATTGGCTCCATAATATCTATAGATTTACCCACTACAAATATTATAGAGCCAGTTTTTATATTTTAGAAAAATGGATTAAAAGTTTTTTCGTGAGCGATAGTCGTAGCTGGACCATGTCCTGGATAGACGTCGTAGTTTGAAAGGGTGAAAAGCTGGGTTTGGACACTATGAAGGAGTTGTTCCATGCTACCTGTAGGTAGATCCGTTCGTCCAATAGTTTCTCGGAAAAGGGCATCTCCCGTTAAGACCAAGTGCCCATCTGGAAAAACAAATGAAACTCCTCCGATAGAGTGGCCTGGCGTTGGTAAGACTGTAAAGCGGAACTCTTCAATCTGGTATTCTTCATGAAAGACAAAGGTCTGTTCAGCTGGTTTGCAGATGACATCCGCCATATCATCGTGTCGAGGGAGACCTGAAAGGTTGTCAACAGGAGTATAGAGCCAAGCAGCTTCGCTTTCTGCCACATATACGGGAGGATTTCCGAAAGTATCTCTGACCAAGTCCAGACTCATAATATGGTCGTAGTGGGTATGGGTCAGAAGAATGGCACAGACCGGTTTATTGATGGTATTAATAGTCTTGAAAATAGCCTCCCAATGGCTACCCGGATCGACTACAATCAGGTGTTGCTCCCCTTCGAGATAATAAGTATTTTCATAGGCGACAGGATTCACAGTTTTATGGATTTTCATAGGATTTCCTCTTTCAAAGCATTTACTCCTACTAGTATAACACAGAAGAATAAAATAAGAAATCAATAAAAAAGTCCCTTCAAAGAAGAGACCGATGTTTATTTAAACTTAAAGCCTTCATAGATGAGTTCTGCTTTTGGATTTTTTTCTTTAATGTTTTTTGAAATGGCTTCCATCATGACTAAAGGTCCACACATATAAATGTTTGTTTGATCTGGAATATCCTCATTTTCAAAGTTTAAGTAGTCATCTTGGGTGCTGTCTATCAAGCGAAGGTCAAAGTTGGGATTTTTCTCAGCATATGCATGAAGTAGATTAAGATAGACTGCATTTTCCTTACCACGATAACTATAGTATAATCGAACGCTCTTAGTCAGAAAAGGATTTTCTCGGATATACGAGATAAAGGGAGTAATTCCAATACCTCCAGCGATCCAAATTTGCTGATCTTGTCCTTGTTCTAATAACATATGTCCATAAGCTCTATCAACTGTTACTTTACTACCAACTTTTAGATTTTCATAGATATTTTTGGTATGGTCACCTGAGTTTTTAATTGTAAAATAAAGTGTCTTTCCATTTCCACCAGAAATAGAGAAGGGATGGGGAGCTTGTTCAAAACCTTCTTGAAAAATCTTAAGAAAGGCAAATTGTCCGTACTTATACCGGAAAGGTTTGCTAAGCTTAATTTCAAGCTCAGTTGTATCATGGTTGAGGTGCTTGATACCAATAATTTTACCTAGATGAGTAAAACTAATTTGTTGATAAAGGAAAATGATGTAAAATCCAGCGATTAAACCAAGAATTGCATAGATTCCAACCAGAAAACTGAGGAGATTAAGACCGAAGAGTCGTTGACTCATCATCATGTATACGTGTAGAAGTCCAAAGATATAGGCTAAATATACGACACGATGGATCCATCTCCAAGCTTCGTATTGGAGATATTGACCAAGGTAAGCAACTAAAACGATACTGATAAATATATAGATACCAATATTTCCTAATTGAGCTACGAGCCGAGAACCCCATAATCCTCCCATGCTGAAGTTATGAAATAAAAGGAGTAGGATGGATAAGAATGCTGTAAACTTATGAGCAGAATACATATTTTCAAGTCCATTAAACCACTCTTCTAAAAAGGGTAAACGTGTGGCAAGGATAAAGGTCAGTGAAAGTGTGGTTAAAGCTAAGCCAGGAATCAGGAACTGTGTACTCCCAGAACTCAGCCATACCAGGATAGTCACCAGCATGCTAGCTACAATAAATAAAATGCCTTTTATTGATTTCATATAAAAATTCCTTTCAAAGAGATATATTTCGAAGTGTTGTAACAAAATATGTTACATTTTATCGAAAAAAGAGAAACTCGTCAAGAAAGAGATTGAAGAGTATAAAAATAGAAGCCGAGATAAAAATCCCGACCTCGATTTTGATTAGCAACGAGCTTTTGAAAATGAATTAAAAATGATTCTTCCAGGCATGGAAACGAGCATCCAGTAGGAGTTGTGTCAGATTTTTTAAGATTTCGACTTGCTCAGGCTCTAGTGTCTGGGCTTGAGAAACAAGTTGTTGAATGTGTTCAATAGCATTTCTAGAAGATAAATCGTTGATGGAAGTGATTCTAGATTCTAGAATGGTACCAAAGAAGAGATCGAAGTAGAGCTCCAATTCCTCATCGGGAACACTGTCCACCCATTCTTTAAGAGTATCTTTGATTTGGAGACTTTCGCTACTGATGGCCTCTAGTTGGACAAAGTGGTGTCCCTCTGTCAGCCAACTAAAGGTACTGTGTTGAGCGATTCCTCCGAGAGCTGTAGACTTGACGACGATAGGTGTATCAGGGACTTCTAGCATCATGCCAATAACAGATCCCTGTGGGACATAGCGGCGAATTGTTGGAATAACATCTTGATAACCAGTGGTTTCAGTCAGATGAGCCTGCAAACCAGGGGCATCATAGGTATAAATTGCAGATATCTTTTCCTGCAATTCAGGTTGGATTTGACTTGCAGCATAGACGGCTAGATTCCCACCTTTAGAATGTCCAGCAAGCATGACTTTTTGTTTTGGATGTTGGGTAAAGAAGTCCTCTAGGTATTTAAGAGCGTGCCTTTGGGCAGGGATTTCCTTCATGTAAGTCATATGGAAATCTTCCTTCCAGCCAATAATACTGTCGTCTGTGCCACGAAAGACAATCAGATAAGTATCTAGGTTCAGACGATAGGTCATAGCAGCGAACTGCTTTTGAAGTTCTGTGTCGACCTCGTTGACAAAATTAGAAAGTTTGCTATTTTTAAAACGTTTGTGTTGTGATAACTGATCAAGGAGCTGAAGCCGTTCTTTATTGGTCAACATGGTACTTTCTCGAGGGACGCGTGTTGCAACATCGCTTAAACGATTGACAGGCTGGTCCAATAGATTATCAAAAGAAAGATAGGTCAGCTCTGTCAAAGCAAGTATATCCAGTTCATTTAAGGGAACATCATAAAAAGAATCGTATTGAACGTCAGTTAGGTAGTCGAAAATATTGGCCATGGGAACTCCTTTCTTAACTTTTATCTTATCAGATTTGCATCAATTTCGCTAGTAGTGAGAAGAATTTTGCTATAATATAGAAAAAGGAGGAGCAGATGCACAAGATTTTACTAGTAGAAGATGATCCAGTTATTCGTCAGCAAGTTGGGAAAATACTCTCCGAATGGGGTTTTGAAGTAGTTATGGTAGAAGACTTTATGGAAGTTCTGACACTATTTGTTCAATCTCAACCTCATCTGGTTCTCATGGATATCGGCTTGCCTCTCTTTAATGGTTATCACTGGTGCCAGGAGATTCGCAAGATTTCCAAAGTTCCTATTATGTTTCTGTCATCAAGAGACCAGGCTATGGACATCGTTATGGCTATTAATATGGGGGCAGATGATTTTGTGACCAAGCCTTTTGACCAGCAGGTACTGTTAGCTAAGGTACAAGGATTATTGCGCCGCTCTTATGAGTTTGGAAGGGATGAGAGTCTCCTAGAGTATGCTGGAGTTATTCTCAATACCAAGTCTATGGATGTGCATGTCAATGGAAAAGCTATCAGTTTAACCAAGAATGAATTTCAGATTTTGCGGGTTTTATTTGAGCATGCTGGAAATATCGTAGCGCGTGATGACTTGATGCGGGAACTCTGGAACAGTGACTTTTTTATCGATGACAATACCTTATCTGTTAATGTCGCTCGCTTGCGCAAGAAACTGGAGGAAGAAGGTTTGATTGGTTTTATCGAAACTAAGAAAGGGATAGGGTATGGATTGAAACATGCTTGATATTAAAAGTTTTTTTCTAGCTTATATCCGTTCGCGTAGCCGTTTTTTTGCTTTTATTCTTGCTCTTACAGGTTTGCTTTTTCTCTTTGAAATCTTGTTTGATAAGCAAGGGCCCTACTTTAACTATTTCTTCTTTCTATCTACATTTTTGACATTTTTGTTTTTGGTATTTGATTTCTTGATAGAATTGCAACGTTATCGTAAGGAATTGCTCTATGGCGAAAGAAAAGCTAAGTCACCAATGGAAGTCCTTCTAACTGAAAAATTAGAGAAAAGCGAATCTGAACTCTATCAAAAGAAAGCAGATGCTGAAAACCGCTATAATGATTTGGTGGACTACTATACACTCTGGGTTCATCAGATAAAAACACCAATTGCAGCCAGTAAACTCCTAGTGAGTGAGGTGGCAGATCGCCAACTGAAACAACAGTTGGAGCAGGAAATTTTTAAGATTGATTCCTATACCAACCTCGTTCTCCAATATCTACGCTTAGAAAGCTTCCATGATGATTTGATTTTGAAGAAAGAAAATATAGAAGATCTGGTCAAGGAAGTCATTCGCAAATATGCCATTTTCTTTATCCAGAAAGGTCTTAGTATCAATCTGCATGACTTGGATAGAAGCATTGTGACGGATAAAAAATGGCTATTGGTAGTCATTGAACAAATCCTGTCAAATAGCCTCAAGTACACAAATGAAGGTGGGGTTGAAATCTATATGGATGGTCAAGAACTTTGCATCAAGGATACCGGGATTGGTATCAAAAACAGTGATCGGTTGCGAGTCTTTGAACGTGGATTTTCAGGATATAATGGTCGAATGACCCAGCAGTCATCTGGACTTGGGCTCTATCTAACCCAGAAAATCAGCCAAGAATTAGGACATCAGATTCAAATAGAATCCGAACTTGGACAAGGAACAACGGTGAGGATTAAATTCTCTGAAGTGAATTTACTGATTGAATGAAAAGAATTGTGAAGAGGCTGGGACAAAAGTCCTAGCCTCTCAATTGTCTTTGAATTGTCGAGCAAGACGCAGTGGTTGAGTGGGCTCTACTACGCTGATTTCATCAGCTTTTACAGCCCTACTCAACTGTGCGGAGGTGGGACGACGAAATCGAATTCTAACGAATTACCGATTTCTGTCCCACTCTCTTCTTTAGACCTTGATATAGTGAGAAAAAAGGATTCAATTAGATAAAAAATGTAATCTTACAAAAATGTAAGATTAAAGGCCTCTTTTGTAAGGTTATGTTATGGCAAGTCCTCTTTTTTTGGAGTAAACTTAGAGCATAAAGAAAAAGGAGAGAAACCATGAAAACAATTTTACAAAAGAAACAAACAAGTAAGCCAAGTCCGAAGGATATCGAGCGAGTTCAAATCGGCATCGAAATGATGCAAGCTCAGTTTCAATTAATGGGATATTAAAAAGGAGAAGTTAAAATGACACTATTAGATGTAAAACACGTTCAAAAGATTTATAAAACTCGCTTTCAAGGCAACCAAGTAGAAGCTCTGAAAGATATTCACTTTACCGTTGAAAAAGGCGACTACGTTGCTATTATGGGTGAGTCTGGATCTGGTAAATCTACTCTACTCAATATTCTTGCTATGCTTGACAAGCCAACGCGTGGGCAGGTCTACCTAAATGGAACTGACACAGCTACCATTAAAAATTCTGAAGCATCAAGCTTCCGTCGTGAAAAGTTAGGCTTTGTCTTCCAAGACTTCAATTTGTTAGATACGCTTTCTGTTAAAGACAATATCTTACTCCCTTTGGTATTGTCTAGAAAGCCTATTACAGAAATGATGAAAAAATTGGTCGTAACGGCTGAAAATCTTGGCATCAATCAATTGCAGGAGAAGTACCCTTATGAAATCTCTGGAGGGCAAAAACAAAGGGTAGCAGTTGCACGGGCTATCATCACAGAACCAGAAATTCTTCTTGCGGACGAGCCAACAGGTGCTCTAGACTCTAAATCGTCTGCAGCCCTCCTTGATATCTTTGATCAGATTAACGAGCAAGGGCAAACCATTCTCATGGTGACCCACTCAACAGCAGCAGCTAGCCGTGCAAAACGTGTTCTTTTCATCAAGGACGGTATTCTCTATAATCAAATCTACCGTGGTGAAAAGACGGATCGTCAGATGTTCCAAGAAATCTCTGACACCTTGACTGTTATGGCAAGTGAGGTGAACTAGTATGTTTCGATTAACCAATAAGTTGGCCATATCCAACTTAATTAAAAACCGCAAACTCTATTATCCGTTTGCTTTGTCTGTCATTTTGGCAGTCACAATTAGCTATCTCTTTTACTCCCTAGCCTTTAATCCTAAAATTGTGGATTTACGTGGTGCATCTGCTATACAATTTACCCTACAACTAGGGCTTGTCGTTGTGACACTTGCATCTGCCATTATCGTTCTTTATGCCAATAGCTTTGTCATGAAAAATCGCTCAAAAGAACTGGGTGTATATGGCATGTTGGGCTTAGAAAAACGCCATTTGATTGGTATGACCTTTAAGGAACTCTTGATATTTGGGCTAGTAACAGTCACTGCCGGAATTGGAATTGGTGCCCTCTTTGATAATCTGATTTTCGCTTTGCTACTTAAACTTGCAAAGATGAAGGTAGAGTTAGTTGCAACTTTCCAATGGTCCGTAGTACTTTCAATCCTTCTGGTATTCGGTTTTATCTTTTTAGTCATCGTTTTCCTGAACGCTGTACGCATTATCCGTATGGATGCTCTCCAGCTTTCTAGAGAAAAAGAAAAGGGTGAGAAGAAGGGGCGTTTCCTAGTTCTTCAGACACTTGTAGGGCTAATTACTCTAGGTGGTGGCTACTACCTAGCACAAAGCGTAAAAGATCCAGTTTCAGCGGTCTTAACTTTCTTCATAGCCGTTATGTTGGTCATTTTTGCAACCTACCTCCTATTCAATGCAGGTATTACAGTTTTCTTGCAGTTGCTCAAGAAAAACAAGAGATATTACTACCAACCAAATAACCTCATCTCTGTTTCTAACCTTATCTTCCGTATGAAGAAAAATGCTGTCGGTTTAGCAACTATTGCCATCCTTTCAACCATGGTTTTGGTCACCATGTCTGCAGCAACCAGCATCTACAACGGTTCTGAAAACATGAAAAAACTCCTGTATCCTCACGATTTTGATGTTAAGGGGCAAAATGTAGAAGTTGAGGATTTAGACAAGCTTTTGACTCAATATGCTAGCGAAAAGAACCTAACCATTAGCAATAAGGACGTCCTCGGTTATGCAAGTTTCGGTCTTTCGAGTCAAGACGGGACTAAATTAACCACCTTTGAAAAAGGGCAGAATAGTGTTATGCCCAAGACTGTCTTCTTAGTTTTTGATCAAAAAGATTATGAAAAAATGACTGGACAAAAGCTAAACCTTACTGGTAATGAAGTAGGACTTTGGGCTCGAAATGACCAACTTAAAGGTCAGAAAGCATTTAGTCTGAACAATCAGAACTATACGATCAAGCAAGAAATCCAGCAAGATTTTGCTATGAATCATGTTTCAAATCAATATGTTCTCTTGGTATCGGATTATAACTATCTCGTTGTACCAAATCTTCAAAACTTTTTGGAACAGTACCAAAATTCCGCTATCTACACTCAGTTCTACGGTGGTATGGATGTAACTGCTAGTCAAGAGGAACAGTTAAAGCTAACTGATGATTTTGATGCGTATGTGAACAATTTTAGTCATAATCTCAAGAGTGAAGATGCTATGGTTTATAATGGAACTACTAAAACTGATGCAATTGCTGAAATGAACGCTCTCTTTGGTGGAATTCTCTTTATCGGTATTTTCCTCTCTATCATCTTTATGGTAGGTACTGTACTGGTCATTTACTATAAACAAATCTCAGAAGGTTATGAGGATCGTGAACGCTTTGTCATCCTGCAAAAAGTGGGCTTGGATCAAAAACAAATCAAACAAACCATTAACAAGCAAGTCTTGACTGTTTTCTTCCTCCCTGTAATCTTTGCTTTCCTACACTTGGCTTTTGCCTATCATATGTTAAGTTTGATTCTTAAGGTCATTGGGGTAGTAGATACAGCTATGATGTTAAGTGTAACACTTTCTATTTGTGGTATCTTTGCCCTCATCTACGTACTTATCTTTATGATTACTTCAAGAAGTTATCGTAGAATTGTTCAAATGTAAAAATAAAGGATATAATGTAAAGTATGAAAGTTATTTTGACGGAGGAATCCTAGATTATATTGGATACTCTATCTTAGTAGCTATAATTTGCGGGTTTACCTTGGGGAACACAACACCTTGGGTGGTTTGCATGATGCAAAATTGGAAAACCAAACACACTCATCATGTTTAAACATTAAAACGGTATCTTCTTTTAGAGGAGATATCGTTTTTTCTTCTTCGGATAAGGATACAAAAATTTCTTCCTTTCTCTATCTTTTAAATTAATTGATTTCTTCAGAGAAAGACTGTAAAATTTTTGATATAATATGTAGGATGGACTGATGGATATTTAAAAGATAATGTTCAAAAGAATCACAGCTAAGAATTAAAAATATGTCAGTTTGGACAGAAGTCTCTCTACCATCATCCATACAGAAACAAGACTATATGAAATAAAAGGAGTAACCAATGACCAGAAACTATTCAACACGTGAATTCCGCGAGAAATTATTTGTCTATCTTTCTCTGATGGAGATCATGTCCTATCTTCACTTTGATTATTGGAAAAAACGGCTCGGTCAGGAGCTAGTATGAATAAGGAGAACAAATGAGACGTTTAAAAATGTTATGGCATATTATACAGGTTACGGGTTTTACTCGGTTTGCTCTGAGTTTTGTGACCTTTGTTTTTGGGTCAGGAGGCGTGCTTTTCCTAGTTGAACCTGCTATCACAAATTACGGAGACGGTCTTTGGTATGCTTTTGTGACTTCGACGACTGTCGGCTACGGGGATCTCCTAGCTGTGACCTTGATTGGAAGGATTACCAGTGTCTTCTTGACGATTTATGGGCTCATATTTTTTGGCTGTTTATCAGCTGTTATTATTAATTATTATACCGATTTAAATAAGGAAAGAGGAGAGGACAAATGACTGCCAATTATTCAACACGGGAATACCGTGAGAAATTATACGATGACCTTCATGTTCGATTGAGAGATACAGCGATTTTGATGTGTGCAATTTTTATTGCCTCTATCGGTCTAAATATGAATTCAACAGCTGTTATTATTGGAGCCATGTTAATTTCACCTCTCATGACACCGATTGTTGGACTGGGATTCGGTTTAGCTATTTTTGATACGCGTTTAATCAAGCAATCTCTAGAGGTTTTATTGACTCAAGTGTTGGTCAGTTTGCTTGTATCGACTCTGTATTTCTGGATTTCTCCCTTATCTTATGCAAGTAGCGAGTTGATTGCACGAACTTCTCCAACCATTTGGGATGTTCTCATTGCTATTGCGGGTGGGATAGCAGGTGTCATTGGTTCAAGGAAAAAAGAAGCAAACAATATCGTACCGGGAGTAGCCATCGCAACAGCTCTGATGCCACCTATCTGCACTGCAGGATATGGTTTAGCTAATGGAAATGTACGATTTTTATTTGGGGCTCTTTATCTTTTCTTGATCAACTGTGTCTTTATCATGCTAATCAACATTGTTGGAACAAGAATTATGATGAGAAAATCTCCCTTAAGTTCATTTAATGAGCTAAACATTAAAATGAAAATTGGATTGATATCCTTGATTGTATTATTGGTTCTTCCAGCCAGCTATTCAGCAGTCACTCTAACGATGGATCAAGCACGAAAAGAAGGGATTAAACAGTTTGTAGGCAAAGAGTTCGCCAATCATACGGTCATTAATCAAGTCTACAAATCAAGGGACAATGAATTGGTCTTGACAGTTGTTGGAGATCCGATTTCAGAAGAAGAATTAGAAACCATTCGCCAAAAGCAGGACTCTTACGGTATTCAATCTGTTCAATTGAAAGTCAATCAAGTCCATAATTCGACAAAATTAGATAGTGAGACGGCCAAGGAATTTTACGAAATCATTAACCAGTATATTGATCAAAAACTCTCTGAAAAAGATTCACAAAAAGACCTCGTAAAAGAAAATGAGGCAGACAAGGACTGAGGATAGTCAACTTATCTAACACATGGAAGCAAATCTTGGGAGGATATCCTATATCCAAAAGTTAATGGATAGAACGGATTGCTGATGAGGATAGCATTTGTGGTGAATTAACCAATCACTACTAGCTCAGGTGAAACAAAATATAAAAAGCAACAACTGAAATAGTTGTTGCTTTTTCTTACTGAAAAATGTTTCCCAGACTGTGATTGTTTTATTTCTCAACACGTGATTTGTTAGCGATGTCTGTAAGAATCAATTCTACAAATGCATCTACCGGCATGGTTTCTGTTTCTTTTTGACCATAACGGCGAACGTTTACAGCCTTCTCTTCCATTTCCTTGTCACCAACGATCAATTGGTAAGGAATCTTTTGAGTTTGTGAAGCACGGATCTTGAACTGCATTTTTTCATTGCGTTCATCCACATCAGCACGAACCCCACGGTCACGGAGTTTCTTAGCCACTTCCCAAGCGTAGTCCACGTGTTTTTCGTTAGAAACTGGGATGAGGGTTACTTGGTGTGGTGCTAGCCATGTTGGGAAGGCCCCCTTATAGTTCTCAATCAAGATAGCTGTAAAGCGTTCCATAGTTGAGATAACCCCACGGTGAATCATAACTGGACGGTGTTCTTCACCATCAGCTCCGATGTATTTAAGGTCGAAGCGTTCTGGAAGCAAGAAGTCAAGCTGGATAGTAGAAAGAGTTTCTTCTTTACCAAGGGCAGTCTTAACTTGGATATCCAATTTTGGTCCGTAGAAGGCTGCTTCACCTTCAGCTTCAAAGTAGTCAAGTCCCATGTCATCCATAGCTGATTTCAACATACGTTGAGCATTTTCCCACATCTCATCGTTATCAAAGTACTTGTGAGTATCTTGAGGGTCACGATATGATAAACGGAAACGATAGTCAGTCAAGTTGAAATCTTCGTAAACGTCGATAATCAATTGAAGTGTACGTTGGAATTCATCTTTAATTTGTTCAGGTGTTACGAAAGTATGACCATCATTAAGTGACATTTCACGTACACGTTGAAGCCCTGTAAGAGCACCAGATTTTTCATAACGGTGCATCATACCGATTTCAGCAATACGGATTGGCAATTCACGGTATGAGTGAACGTGGTGTTTAAAGACCTCAATATGGTGAGGACAGTTCATTGGACGAAGAACGAATTCTTCACCATCACCCATATCCATAGTTGGGAACATATCTTCACGGTAGTGATCCCAGTGACCAGAAGTCTTGTAAAGTTCTACTGAGGCAATTGGTGGAGTGTAAACGTGTTGGTAACCAGCGGCGATTTCCTTGTCGACGATGTAGCGTTCCAATTCACGACGGATAGTCGCTCCATTTGGCAACCAGAATGGAAGTCCTTGACCAACTTCTTGAGAAATCATAAAGAGATCCAATTCTTTACCAAGTTTACGGTGGTCACGTTCTTTAGCTTCTTCACGCATTTGAAGGTAGTTCTTCAAGTCTTTCTTGTCAAACCAAGCTGTACCGTAGATACGTTGCATCATAGCGTTGTCGCTATTTCCACGCCAGTAAGCACCAGCTACGTTGAGAAGGTGGAAGATTTGGATGCGACCTGTTGATGGAACGTGTGGGCCACGGCAAAGGTCTACATATTCACCTTGACGGTAAATGGTCAAACCACCTTCGTCTTCTGAGTGTTCTTCAATCAATTCCAATTTGTATGGATCGTTTTTGAAAATTTCACGCGCTTCATCCTTGGTCACTTCCTCACGGATTGATGGGAAGTTTTCTTTAACGATTTTCTTCATTTCTTCTTCGATACGAGGAAGATCTTCGTTAGAGATTTGACCAGCTTGGTTATCTGTATCGTAGTAGAAACCATCTTCGATAGCTGGACCGACACCCAAGTGAATATCTGGGAAAAGGCGACGAGCTGCTTGAGCGAACAAGTGAGCTGCTGAGTGACGCAAGATTGGAAGGGCATCTTCGTGATCAGGTGTCACGATTTCGATGCTTCCGTCTTCAGTGATAGCACGAGTTGTGTCAATGAGTTTGCCGTTAAATTTACCAGCAAGAGCTTTTTTAGCTAGGGAATTGCTGATAGATTGAGCAATTTCAAAAGTTGTAACGCCAGATTCGAATTCACGAACAGCGCCATCTGGGAAAGTAATTTGAATCATGATTTTCTCCTTATATTGGTTATCCATTATTTCTAAAGTAGAAGTGTTTCCCTATTTGCAGTTTTAAATCAAGAAAAACAAAAAGCGACATCCTAAAAAGGACGTCGCAACGTGGTTCCACCTTCATTTATGTACAACAAAAACTGTTGACACCTCTGATTGGCTCTAACGTGGCCACCGTTTTATGTTTGCATAAAAGTCAGTAGAGTAGTATCAGTTTAGGCTTCCTATGCGTTCTCAGCAACCACGCACTCTCTAAAAGAAAGATTCTAAGTGACTTGTCTCTATGCATTATTATAGCATGATTGCGAGATTTTTCAAGGATTTTGTGAAAGTTTTTTGTTTTTCAGTTTTTGAACCAGATACCTGATAGTGGCACCAATAACTGTACCTAGTAGAATAAGAATTTCATAGGCTAGGAAATAAACAATGATAAATTCTCTGAAAGGAATGATAGTAAATCCATAGAGCAAGCAACTACCTAAAAGCCAATGTAGTGAAAAACCAAAACGGTAGCTATAAAGAAGAGAGACTATAAAAACTACAACAGGCGAAATGATGAATATATTTAAAAGATAGAGCTCCGTTAGTTTTGGATTCTGTAATAGTAGTATAAATAATCCATAAAGTGGACAATAAAAGAAAAATACGACCAGATAGTAGGGGAGATATTTGAACAATTTACGCATGGTAATCACCTCGTTATAAAACTATCAACTTAGATATCCTTCCTATGAATATTATAGCATATTTGCAGTAAGAATAGTAAATCAGTTGACAAAGAAGTTAGTTATTGGTAGAATAGAAATTGTCGTAAAGACAAATAACTTCTTCTTGGTTACAGGCATGCCAACCTGTCACTCGGATGAAGCCAAATAAAAAGGAGAAACATCATGGCAATCTCAAAAGAGAAAAAAAATGAAATCATCGCACAATATGCACGTCACGAAGGTGATACAGGTTCAGTAGAGGTTCAAGTTGCTGTCCTTACTTGGGAAATCAACCACCTTAACGAACACATCAAACAACACAAAAAAGACCACGCTACTTACCGTGGATTGATGAAGAAAATCGGTCGCCGTCGTAACTTGCTTGCATACTTGCGTAAAAACGACGTTAACCGTTACCGTGAGTTAATCAACTCTCTTGGACTTCGTCGCTAATTCAAGATACAAAGGCCGTCAAAAGCACAAAGCAAAAATAGGAAAATTGACGAAGAAACTTCAGTTTCTAGGAGATTTTATCTTTTTTGCCAAGTGCTTAGGCCGTGTTCAATTGAGCACATCTTGAAATAAGGCTACTCGATTGAGTAGTCTTTTTTTATTTTTGTCACCTTACCTCGATATACTCAAGTATAATCTTCGGTTACGGTTCCTAGCACTGTAAGGTAAAATAAACCAGATCTTCTCCCTTCGGGGAGATTTTTTTGTTTCACTAAAATTTTTGTACAATCTTCGGCTTGCCGCCTAGTCTATAAACGTTTTATCCAGCAAGAATAGAGCTCTCTAATTTCAGAGAGCTTTTTTATTTTCGTTACCTTACCTCAATATACTCAAGTATGTTCTTCGGTTAGGATTCCTAGCACTGTAAGGTAAAATAAACCAGAAAGGTCTCCCTTCGGGGAGATTTTTTAGTTTCATTAGGATTTTAGCCTGAGCTCAATCAGCTCTCTAGTTTCAACAGTCTTTTTAGTCTGTATCTTTCTAGCCTTGTTCCAGATTTGGAAATGTGGTATACTATTTATGAAAATTGTCTAAATTTTTAATTTTATTAAGGGAGGGTTTCATGATTTCCAAATCTTCTGGAAGCCATCAAAACCTGCGATATGTTTTTCTCCTAGCTCTGTTGCTCGGAGCTTTGGGTGTCTCTCTGTTTCTAGCTGTTTCTATGGGGTCTGTTCAGATTAGCTTGAGTGATACTTATAGAATTATTTTAAGTAAGATGGGGGCCCCTCTGGACATAGGAGACCTTTCGAAGTCTACACTTGCTATTGTTTGGAATATGAGATTACCACGGGTTTTTCTTGGTTTGATAGTTGGTGCAGGCCTTTCCATGTGTGGTAGCGTCATGCAGTCAACGGTCAATAATCCAATCGCAGAACCTTATGTTTTAGGAATTTCTGCTGGGGCAACCTTTGGTGCAACTTTGAGTATTATTCTTGGTTTTAAGGTCATGATTGGTCTTGGCTCTTTCCTTGGAGCGCTTGTGGCAACAGTTGCAGTCCTTCTGATTGCTTCCATGCAAGGCAGGATGACAACTTCAAGCCTGATTTTATCAGGGACAGTTGTGAATGCACTATTTTTGGCTTTTTCAAACTTTATTATCTCAATTGGCGCTAATGCTGATAGTGTCATGACCATCAAGTTTTGGACCATGGGTTCTTTAGCGGGAACTTCCTGGACTCACTTAACCTTGCCAACTATAATTGTGGGAATTGCTTTTTTATTTTTCTCTACCCAATATCGTGTTTTTAATGCCATGATGATGGGTGATGAGGCGGCTTTGACCTTAGGGATTCCCCTACGTTTTTACTGGTATCTTTATGTGACGATTGTGGCTATAATGACAGCAATCTTGGTATCGACCTGTGGGATTATTGGTTTTGTTGGTCTCATCACACCTCATTTGGCACGAAGCTTGGTGGGGACAAATTACAGAAGACTTTTTCCGATAGCTACTTTGCTCGGCGCACTTTTTGTTGTTTGGGCAGATGTCCTTGCTCGTGTCTTGATTCAAAATGCTGAGCTGCCGATTGGAATTTTTACAGCTCTAGTAGGTGCCCCTTTCTTTATCTACATGGTTGGAAATAGACGAGGGGAGGTGAAGGTCTGATATGGATTTAATGTGCCAGGATATTCACTTTGGAATCGGAGAGAAAAAAATTCTCAAAGGAGTGTCGCTCAAACTGGAGGGCAAGCAATTTCATACCATTTTGGGACCCAATGGAAGTGGGAAAACTAGCTTGCTGAAACTCCTCTATCGACAGGAAAAGCCTGATCAAGGCTTGATTTCTCTAAATGGAAAACCCTTGGAACAAATGAGCGTCAAGGAAACGGCAAAGCAGATGGCAGTCGTCACGCAGTTTAATCAGTTACAATTTGATTGTAGGGTTGAAGAAATCGTCATGCTGGGTAGAACGCCCCATCTCTCTTTCTTACAAAAGGAAAAAGAAAAAGACTTTGCCTTGGTTGAGGATGCTTTGGTCAAGGTAGATCTGCTCGAAAAGAGAAGTCGTCTCTACTCTTCTCTATCAGGAGGAGAGAAACAACGGGTTTTATTGGCACGCGCCTTGGCCCAAGAGCCGACACTCTTGCTCTTAGACGAACCGACCAATCATTTAGATATCAAGTACCAGCTAGACTTGTTGACCATTGTCAAACATCTCAATATCAATGTACTAGCAGTATTACACGATATTCAGCTAGCTTGTCGCTATTCAGACTATCTCTATCTAATGAAAGAAGGAGAGATTGTTTACCAAGGGACTCCAAAAGAGACCATCACACCAGAGTCTTTGCAGGCTGTCTATGGTGTCCAAAGTAGGGTTACTTGGACGGAAGACCAACAAGCCATGATTCACTATTTATAAAAAATGAAAAGGAAAACAAAACATGAAAAAATCACTCAGTATTTTGCTCCTAACAGTAGCTACCTTAACTTTAGCAGCTTGTGGAAATAGTGCAACAGAAAAAGCTAGCACACAATCAAGCGCAGAGACAAGTCAAAAATCCACTACAGAAACCAACTATCCTGTAACCATCAAAACTTATGATGCCAAAGGAAATGAAGTCGAACAAGTCTTTGAAAAGGCTCCTGAAAAGGTCATCACCAACAACCTATCAACAACTGAAATCCTACTTGAACTTGGTTTGAAGGATAAAATTGCTGGTATGCTCAATCCTGATAATGCCGTAACTGGTAAATACAAGGAAGCCATTGAAGCCATCCCTCATATTGGTGATAAAAAATCAGTCTCACAAGAAACAGTTCTTTCTTATGAACCTGATGCCTTGATGGGACGTAATATGATGTTCTCTGAAAAGTCAATGGGAACTATCAGCGCTTGGAATGAAAATAAAATCCCTGTTTATACGCAAAAAGCCTCACTATCAAATATCCAACAGGATTTGGGAAATATCGTTGAAGATGTGAAGAATCTTGGTACCATTTTCAATGTTCAAGATAAGGCAAACCAATACGCAGAGCAATTGCAAGCTAAAATCGATGCGGTTAAAAAAGCTAATCCAGAAACACAGGGTGAAAAGAAAAAAGCTTTGATTATGGTTGCTTATAACGATGAAACCTTTGGTGCCTACAAGTCAGCACTTCAAGAAAGTTTGCTCAACCAACTTGGTTACACAAATGTCGCAACAGGAACATCTGGCTTGACCTTGGAAAATCTAGTATCAATGGATCCAGAGTTGATTATCTATGTAACCAGCGACCGCAATCAAAAGTTGGATGAAAAAGCAGTGGATTTGATGAAGGCAAATGCTGTTTTGGAAAATGTACCAGCAATCAAGAATCAAAAAATCATGACCATCTCTTACGATGAGTTGATGGACTACGGTCCTGCAGTGATTGATTCACTTGAAAAAATCAATGACTTTATCAAGAAATAAGGAGTTTAACTGGGAAGGGATTCGTGTTAGAGTCAGTCTTCCTTCAAACTATGACTCTAAACAAGCCTATCCAGTTGTGCTCTTAAACGATGGGGAACTGGATTATTTATCAGACCTGTCCCAATCTGTGATTTTAGTGGGTTTGGTTCCAGAAAACCGTCTGGATGACTTTACACCTTGGAAAGCTAGTTCTTTGAAAGAAGGGGCTCCAGATTTTGGTGGAAAGGTAGATGCCTACAATCAAAAGGTCTTTCAAGGGATTCTAACAACTCTAAAAAAATCCTACTTGATTGATGAAAGTAGGATTGCTTATGGTGGCTATTCACTGGGCGGTCTTGCTGCTGTTTATAGTCTCTATAGCAATCATCTACCTATGACCTGTATTTTCTCTATCTGTGGTTCCTTCTGGTATCCAGACTTTATAGACTTTTGCAGGGAACATGACTTGATACAGAGCCAAAGCCTGATTTATCTACAAAATGGTCAGACAGAAGGTGCCAATCATTCCAATCGTCTATCTAAGGCTCCTGTTTTTGCAAGGGATCTACATAATTTAATTTCAGAAGCAGTTCCCTCAACATATTCCACCTTTGATGCTTATGGGCATCATGAAGCTCTCGACCAACGCTATCATCATTTTTGTGATTGGCTGAGAGAAGAGTGGAATCTTAAGTAAAAATCTAATACTCTTTGTTTATGATGGACAGAGAGTATTTTTCTTGTCTTTATTCGTGTATATTTTGAAATTTCCGTGGGTTTGTCTAAATCGAAAGTTTAACTGTAATGCATCAAAATGTGGTATAATGGTAAGATAGATAGAATCGAGGATATTATGTCATTTACGAAATTTAAATTTAAAAAATATATAGAAGAAGCTTTGGAGGAGTTGAAGTTTACGACTCCTACTGAGGTGCAGGATAAGTTGATTCCCATTGTCTTGGCAGGTCGTGACTTGGTTGGTGAATCTAAAACAGGTTCAGGGAAAACTCATACCTTCTTGCTTCCGATTTTCCAACAGTTGGATGAAGAGAGCGATAGCGTGCAGGCAGTTATCACAGCTCCAAGTCGTGAATTGGCGACTCAGATTTACCAAGCTGCTCGTCAAATTGCAGGCCACTCGGATGTAGAAGTACGTGTAGTTAACTATGTTGGTGGTACAGACAAGGCCCGTCAGATTGATAAATTAGCAAGCAACCAGCCCCACATTGTTATCGGAACACCTGGTCGTATCTATGATTTGGTAAAATCTGGTGATCTTGCTATCCACAAGGCTAAGACCTTTGTAGTCGATGAAGCTGATATGACCTTGGATATGGGATTCTTGGAAACAGTTGATAAGATTGCAGGTAGCCTTCCCAAGGACTTGCAGTTTATGGTCTTTTCAGCAACTATTCCGCAAAAACTGCAACCATTCTTGAAAAAATACTTGTCTAATCCAGTTATGGAAAAAATCAAGACCAAAACAGTTATCTCAGATACCATTGATAATTGGTTGATTTCGACTAAAGGTCGTGATAAGAATGCCCAGATTTATGAATTGACTCAAGTCATGCAACCATATCTTGCCATGATTTTTGTCAATACTAAGACACGTGCAGATGAATTGCATACATATTTAACAGCCCAAGGCTTGAAGGTTGCTAAGATTCATGGAGATATTGCACCTCGTGAACGTAAACGTATCATGAATCAGGTCAAGAACCTTGATTTTGAGTATATTGTTGCGACTGACTTGGCTGCGCGTGGGATTGACATTGAGGGTGTCAGTCACGTTATTAATGATGCTATCCCACAAGACTTGTCCTTCTTTGTCCACCGTGTTGGACGAACTGGACGTAATGGTCTGCCTGGTACAGCCATTACCCTTTACCAACCAAGCGATGATTCTGATATTCGTGAGTTGGAGAAATTGGGAATTAAGTTTGTACCTAAGATGGTTAAAGACGGAGAATTCCAAGATACCTATGACCGCGATCGTCGTGCTAATCGTGAAAAGAAACAGGAAAAACTGGACATTGAAATGATTGGCTTGGTTAAAAAGAAAAAGAAAAAAGTCAAACCAGGATATAAGAAGAAAATCCAGTGGGCTGTCGATGAAAAACGTCGCAAAGCCAAGCGAGCAGAAGGTCGTGCCCGCGGACGAGCTGAACGCAAAGCTAAGCGCCAGACATTTTAAGAATAAAACAGTAGAACCAAGTTGGTTTTACTGTTTTTTTGAGCAATGAAAAGGATATTCCTTAACATTAAGATTAGTTCTGTGAGATTGAGTATGATAATACTTCCTACTGTAGTTCAAGCTTGTTCGATAATAGCAGAGTAGTGAGAAGAACGCTATAAAGTTCAATTAAGAAAGTACCAAAATTGTTAAAAGTTCTTAGCAGCGGGAGAAGATTAAGATTTTTAGTTGTTAAAATGTTGTCAAAGTAAAATAAAAAGCCTTAGAAATATTGATTTCTAGGCTTTTTTTAACTTATTTACTCTATTCCCACTCAACAGTTGCAGGTGGTTTACTTGTAATATCGTAGACGATGCGGTTAACGTGGTCAACTTCATTTACGATACGAACTGAGATTTTTTGAAGAACTTCCCATGGAATCTTAGCGAAGTCAGCTGTCATTCCGTCGATAGAAGTGATGGCACGGATAGCGATGGTATAGTCATAAGTACGACCGTCACCCATAACACCTACGGAACGAACGCCAGTGTTAACAGTGAAGTATTGCCAGATATCACGGTCAAGACCAGCTTTAGCGATTTCTTCACGAAGGATAGCATCTGATTCGCGAACAGTTTCAAGTTTTTCTTCAGTGATTTCACCCATGACACGGATTGCAAGACCTGGACCTGGGAATGGTTGGCGCCATACGATGTGGTCTGGCATACCAAGTTCAGTACCAAGAGCACGAACTTCATCCTTGTAAAGAGTGTTGAGTGGTTCGATGAGTTCAAACTGCATGTCTTCTGGAAGTCCACCAACGTTGTGGTGAGATTTAATAGTTTGAGCAGTATCAGTACCTGACTCGATAACGTCTGTATAAAGAGTACCTTGCGCAAGGAATTTCACATCTTTTAGTTTGCTTGCTTCGTCATCAAAGACATAGACAAACTCGTTACCGATAATCTTACGTTTTTGTTCAGGATCAGAAACACCAGCCAATTTATCAAGGAAGCGTTTGGCAGCATCTGCTTTAACGATATTCAAACCAAACTTACCACCAAGCATATCCATGACTTGGTCAGCTTCTCCTTTACGAAGAAGACCGTGGTCTACAAAGATACAGATCAATTGATCTCCGATTGCTTTTTGGAGAAGAACCCCAACAACTGAAGAGTCAACACCACCTGAAAGACCAAGGAGAACACGTTTATCTCCAACTTTTTCACGGATTTGTTTGATTTGCATCTCGATGAAGTTATCCATGGTCCAGTCACCTTTGGCACCACAGATATTCAAAGCAAAGTTACGCAAAATATCATAACCGTGAACTGAATGACGAACTTCTGGGTGGAATTGGATACCGTAGATTTTCTTATCTGGATTTTCAATAGACGCGTATGGACAGTCAGCTGATGTACCAGTACGAATGAAATCAGCAGGAATTTCTGTAACAGCATCCCCGTGGCTCATCAAAACAAGTTGTTCTTCTGGAGTACCAGCAAAAAGAGCAGACTCAGTGTGAGTAAGAGTGGATTGTCCATATTCACGGTTTCCAGCGTCTCCAGCAGGGACAACTTTACCACCAAGCTTGTGAGTCAATAGCTGCATACCGTAGCAGATTCCTAAAATTGGAATTCCAAGTTCAAAAATCTCTGGATCAATATCAAATGATCCTTCTTCGTAAACAGAGTTTGGACCACCTGAAAGTACAATCCCGATAGGATTGATAGCGCGGACTTCGTCAGCAGAAATCTTGTGACTTTTTAGTTCTGAAAAGACACCAATCTCACGGATACGACGTGAGATAAGTTGGTTATACTGGCTACCGTAGTCCAGTACGATGATCTTTTCGACATCTTGCAAATCAGTTGAAATGTTGGTCATCTTTTCCCTTTCTTAAAAGAAATATCTTCTTGAATATTCTATCATAAATGACCCAGAATTACCAACCAAACAAGTGCAGTTTGACTTTTCCCCATGAGATAGGGTACAATGGAAAAAATAAAGAAAAGAAGTGAGCAAGCATGTTACCAGCTTATATGAAAATTCACGACCAAATCAAAAAAGGTATTGACGAGGGAAATTGGAAAATTGGAGAGAGACTCCCAAGCGAGCGAGACTTAGCTGAGGAATTTGAGGTTAGCCGTATGACCCTGCGTCAAGCCATCTCCCTTTTGGTCGAGGAAGGAGTTTTGGAGCGTCGTGTGGGTAGCGGGACCTTTGTTTCTAGTACTCGTGTTCAGGAAAAAATGCGTGGAACGACTAGTTTTACGGAAATTGTGAAGGCTCAGGGGAAAACACCATCGAGTCATCTGATTTCCTATCGTCGGACTATTCCTAATGAGCAAGAAGTTGAAAAATTAGGGATCAAGACCACTGAAAATATTATTCGAATGGAACGTGTTCGTTATGCAGATCAAGTTCCTGTGGTCTATGAAGTAGCATCTATTCCTGAGAAATTTATCAAGAATTTCAAGAAAGAAGAAGTAACCAAGCATTTCTTTCAAACCTTACAGAAACATGGTTATCGGATTGGGAAATCTCACCAGACTATTTATGCTCGCTTAGCCAAGGAAAAGATTGCTCATTATCTGGAAGTAGAAAAGGGGCATGCTATTTTAGGACTGACTCAGGTTTCTTACTTTGATGACGGTACAGCTTTTGAGTATGTAAAGAGCCAATACGTCGGAGAACGTTTTGAGTTTTATCTAGAAAATAATTAGTTTTTAAGAAATCTCTTGAAGTTGGAAATCCTATCCACTTTAAGAGTTTTTATTTGGTTAAGATTAGAAAACAGTTTCCGATTAAGAAAAATAGTAATCATACGAGTATTTTTTAAAGATTCGTGTTATAATAGTTAGGTTATATGGTCCCGATAAGGTGGTAGTGAAGGTCGTTTATCGATTCTCTACCAGTACTTTGTAACTCTATAACGAATATTTTTTAAGGGGGGACATTTTTATGTCAGAACGTAAATTATTCACGTCTGAATCTGTATCTGAGGGGCATCCAGATAAGATTGCAGACCAAATTTCAGATGCTATTTTGGATGCTATTTTAGAGCAAGATCCAGAAGCCCACGTTGCTGCTGAAACAGCTGTTTATACTGGTTCAGTTCATGTTTTTGGTGAAATTTCAACCAATGCCTATGTAGATATTAACCGTGTGGTACGTGATACGATTGCAGAGATTGGCTATACCAACACTGAGTATGGATTCTCAGCTGAAACAGTAGGAGTTCATCCATCATTGGTAGAGCAATCTCCTGATATCGCCCAAGGTGTTAATGAAGCCTTGGAAGTTCGTGGAAACGCAGATCAAGATCCACTTGATTTGATTGGAGCTGGAGACCAAGGTCTCATGTTTGGTTTTGCGGTTAATGAAACTGAAGAACTCATGCCACTTCCAATCTCACTCAGCCACAAGTTGGTTCGTCGTTTGGCAGAACTTCGTAAGTCTGGTGAAATTAGCTATCTTCGTCCAGATGCTAAATCACAAGTTACTGTTGAATATGATGAAAATGACCAGCCAGTACGCGTGGATACAGTCGTTATTTCAACTCAACACGATCCAGAAGTTAGCAATGAACAAATTCATGAAGATGTGATTAACAAGGTTATCAAAGAAGTGATTCCAGCTTCTTATCTTGACGATGAGACAAAATTCTTCATCAATCCAACAGGTCGTTTCGTTATCGGAGGACCTCAAGGAGACTCAGGTTTGACTGGTCGTAAGATCATCGTGGATACTTATGGTGGTTACTCACGTCACGGTGGTGGTGCCTTCTCTGGTAAGGATGCGACTAAGGTTGACCGTTCAGCTTCTTATGCAGCTCGCTACATTGCAAAAAACATCGTTGCTGCAGGTCTCGCTAAGAAAGCAGAAGTTCAATTGGCTTATGCCATTGGTGTAGCTCAACCTGTATCTGTTCGTATCGATACCTTTGGTACTGGAACCGTAGCTGAAAGCAAGCTTGAAAAAGCAGCACGTCAAATCTTTGACCTTCGTCCAGCAGGAATCATCCAAATGCTTGATCTCAAACGTCCAATCTACCGTCAAACAGCGGCTTATGGACACATGGGACGTACAGATATCGATCTTCCATGGGAACGCTTGGATAAGGTTGATGCCTTGAAAGAAGCAGTGAAATAAAGTAAAAAGGAGTTGATTTAAACTCCTTTTTAGTTATTTATTGATAGTCTTTAAAAAAGCCCAGTTTCCAATAGACTTAGTCCCGTACTCTAACTCCATAAAATCTAGCAATACATAATCATTCTTTTTATAAAACGGAACATTTTTTTCTGTACTGGTAATGAGCCCTAAGCGCTTGCAGCCCTTGGATTTGACATAAGGCTCAACTGCGTCTCTAAGAAAAGCACTGCCCACTCCTTGTCCTTTAACGGATGAATTGACTGCAAGAAGCATCAAATACCAGTCAAAGCTATTCGATTTTTTTAAATGTTCTTCGGAACGGTCTACTAGATCAAGATACTTCAGAAAATTTCGTGGGCTAATGTAGCGAAACAGTTTTATGACACCATTTAGCAAGTAAGATAGGATAGAAAAATCATTTTGTTGTAATAAGGCGACAGCTAGGATTTCTCCGTCTTGTTCAGCTACTAAACAGGTTTCTTCTTTGATATAGAGGCGAGTAAGGAGACTTTCTAATAGTTCTAAAAAAGCAAGATAGTTTTCAGGTTTCTTGAGATCATCTATGATTAGAGTTAAGAATGGATAGTCAAAGAAGCTATCGGCTATTACTTTTCCAATTTTTTGGTATTCGTCTAGCCTTGCTTTTCTGTATACTATTTTCTCCATTTATGAGCTCCTTTTTGAATGTTAGTAAATTATAATAGTAGAATTAATTGTTTTGATGATTAAGTACCGAGTTTTTACAAAAATAGTACCCAATTTAGTCAGTTGAAGGATTGTTAGAAAACTCTTTCTGTAACACTGAATCTGATTCTAGAATATCGGATTAGACAGACAAAGAACACTCTAAAAAGTTAGAATTTTTAGAGTGTTGTCCAAATATAGCTAAGTTTTATTTTGTTGGGATTGAGATTTCAATCAATTTTTCAGAGTAGAGGGTCTTGATATTAGCTTCATCGATATTTTGCTTTTCGATCTTGCGATTCAAGAAAAATTCTTGGATTTTTTCTATTTCTTGTTCGCGGATAGCACGATGTTTATTGGAAATGAGGATTTCATAATGAAGCGGTGCCTGAGTAAAGATAACATCAGTATTGCCTGCAGAGTAGACTTCTACGAGTGTAGCGTCGGTACTCTCCAGTTGGCTTTTAACAAGGTTTGAGTGAGAATTAGTAGTGTTGATGAGCTTCATAGGCTTTCCTCCTGTGTTTCTATTTCTATTATAGCACTTTTTGGAAAAATTGGAAAAGTTAATTTAAACTTGATGCTGTTTTTTCCAAGCTTCAATTGCCCATTTATGACTGCCACGTTTTAAGTTAGCAATGGCTTCATCGATTGGGAACCAAGCTAGGTGATTGAAGTCCTCCAAAGGTTTTTGGATTTCTTGATAAGAAGTAGCTTCGTAGAGATAGGCTGGATTGTAGTAGTAAGTATCACGATGGCTGGAATAGAAATACTCATCTGCTTGTCCATAATAAGTGCCAATCTCAGCTGTAAAACCTAATTCTTCAATCAGTTCTCGTTTGAGAGCTTCAAAATGATCTTCACCTGCTTCAATCTCGCCACCAGGCAAGAACCATGCACCATTTGGAGCTTGAACGAGGATAATCTTTTCATGTGCTGAGTCAGGAATGACTGCATAAACACCATATCTAGTTTTGTAGGTTACACCCTCTTTTTTTTCTCCAAAGGTTGGATTTGTCATAAATTTCTCCTTTATGTGTGCGCTTTCTTTCTATCATATTAAAGAATGCTCTTACTGTCAAGTAAGAACATTCTTTTAGTATGTGGAATTAGTCATTTGAGTCAACTGTTTCCAATTTATTTTTTGATTTAATCATGATTTTACCATTGCTAGTCATGACGGCTTTGAGGTTTTTCTCGCTTGGATTTTCAAGGTAATAGTCCGTGATTGCATCTTCGATATAGTCTTGGATGGTACGACGGAGCGGACGAGCTCCCATTTTTGGATCGTAACCAAGGTCTACAAGTTTTTCTTTAACCTTATCTGTTACATCTAAATGGATATTATTGCTTGAGAGACGTTGATTGACATCATCTAACATGAGGTCAACGATTTGAAGGAGGTTTTCCTTGCTGAGAGCCTTGAATTCGATAATACCATCAAAGCGGTTCATGAATTCTGGGCTAAAGAAGTTGCCTAATTCTCCAAGAACAGAGTTAGTACGGCCTTCTCTAGCAGCACCAAATCCAACACTAGCTTCTGCCTTACCTGTACCTGCATTTGAGGTCATGATAATGATGGCGTCTTTAAAGCTAACAGTACGACCTTGACCATCCGTTAAACGACCATCGTCCAAGACTTGAAGGAACATATGCATAACATCTGGATGGGCTTTTTCAACTTCATCCAAGAGGATCAGTGAGTAGGGGTTACGGCGGACTTTTTCAGTCAATTGACCTGCTTCATCATAACCTACGTATCCTGGAGGGGCACCAACGAGTTTAGCCACGCTGTGTTTTTCCATGTATTCACTCATGTCAAAGCGAATCATGCTGTCAGCAGAACCAAAGAGTTCGATAGCAAGCTGTTTAGAAAGTTCTGTTTTACCGACACCGGTAGGACCAACAAAAAGGAAGCTACCGATTGGACGGTTTGGAGTACCGAGTCCAACACGGTTACGACGGATAGCCTTAGCGATCTTATCAACTGCATCATCTTGACCAATAACATGAGCCTTGAGGTCATCTGCTAGGTTGATCAGTTGAGATTGTTCTTTTTCTTTCAAATCACCAACTGGAATATTAGTCTTTTGTTCGATGATGTGTTCAATCGTCTTTTCGCTGATGATTGGGGTATCCTGATCCGTTACCTTTGTTTTTTGCATTTCCTTGTATTTGGCAATCTGGTCACGGAAGTAGGCTGCTTTTTCAAAATCTTCATCGCGGGTTGCTTGTGCCTTGAGATTCTCTGCTTCGATTAAGCGTTGGTCAATGATCTTAGGATCTACAAAATTCAAGGTTAAGTTCATTTTTGAACCAGCTTCATCTAGAAGGTCAATGGCCTTGTCTGGCAAGAAACGATCTTGGATGTAGCGGTTAGAAAGGGTAGCGGCCGCTTCGATAGCCCCGTCAGTATAGTGAACATGATGGTAATCTTCGTATTTCTTTTGGATACCTTTCAGGATAATGATGGTTTCTTCAACAGTTGGTTCATCAACTTTGACAGGTTGCATACGACGTTCAAGGGCAGCATCTTTTTCGATGATGCGATATTCATTGAGGGTAGTAGCACCAACTAGTTGGAGTTCGCCACGAGCAAGAGCTGGTTTTAGGATATTTCCTGCATCCATATTCCCTTCTCCAGCAGAACCAGCACCGACAATTTCATGAATTTCGTCAATGAAGAGAATAACATCCTCGCGCTCACGAATTTCTTCCATGAGTTTTTGCATGCGTTCTTCAAACTGACCTCGGATACCTGTTCCTTGAACAAGGCTAACGACATCTAAGCGGATGACTTCTTTGCCTTGAAGCTTATGGGGAACATCACCGTCAACAATTTTCTGAGCTAAACCTTCGACAACAGCTGTCTTACCAACACCGGGCTCGCCGATGAGGACAGGGTTGTTTTTTGTTCTGCGGTTGAGGATTTCAATGACACGGATTATCTCTTCGTCACGGCCAATTACAGGGTCAATATTTCCGCGACGGGCAATCTCAGTAACATTGATACCATATTCATCCAAGAGTCCTTTTTCCTGGATTGGTGGTGGGGTTTGGGCAGGACCACGATTTTGGGAACCATAGCCACCATTTCCACCGTATCCACCCCCTGACTGAGTTGGGGGGATATTGTTGTTATTAGAAGAAGGTCTAAAGTTGTTGAGATCGTTAAAGAAGTCTCCAAAGGGATCAAAATCACGGTTGTTTAAATCTGTAATGCCCTTGAATAAGCTATTGTTAGGATCTGTTTTGATAATTTTGTAGCAATTTTGACAAAGGTCGATTTGCTTTTGTTGTCCATTGAGATTGGTATAAAGATGAATCGTTGAGTCATTGATTTTACAGTTTTGACAGAGCATACCGCCACCTCATTTCTTTCTTAGTCTTGACTAAATTTAAAAGGTCAAAAATAGTCAAACAAGTATATAATTTAATTATATCATGATTATTGGGCAATTCAAGTAAAAAGATTGGATACTAGCACTATAAATAGAAGAGCGCTAATCGTGAGAAAATCTTGATATCAAGAAAAAAATCCTATTTGTCATACAAAAAGGATTCTCGTTGGTGAAAGGCGGTGGGACAGAAATCGATAGACAAAGTCTCGATTTCGTAGTCCCAGCCCCGCGAAGATGATTAGGAGTTTTGGGAGTCTAAAAGACGAACGAAAAGTCCAATCAGCTACCGCGTCAAAGTTTGATTGCTAATAAAAAGTGAGGTCGGGATCTTTTTTCCCAACCTCTGTATATCTATTATTAGTATAGAAGTTCGTAAATTTCCATCGCAATCAAGTCGATGCTGTCAAAAGTATATGTTTCACGAGCTTCAACATCACGAAGTGTAAAGATTGGGCCATTTTCTTCATCATGGTTAAAAGCAACTTCAGCTACAACAACTCCCTCGCGCTCAAAGTTACGTTTTAAGTTACCACCATCTTTTGTCATTGCTTCTAGGCGGTTGATGATTCTAACCAAATGTGATTCCATTTTGATTCTCCTCCATTTCTTATCGTTACTATTTTACCATAAAGAGTATCCACTTGACTAGAAAAAACTAAGATTTCTCGCTATTTCTGTTTTCTTTGAAATTTTATTGAAAATAAAAGGAAAAAGATTGCATTTTTATTCAAAATATGTTATACTCATACAAGTTTTAAGTTAGAAATTAGAAAGTAGTGGATTTATGAATTTTTCTTTTTTACCTAAATATCTGCCATATTTTAATTATGGTGCTCTCGTAACGGTCTTGATTTCTGTTTTGGTTGTCTTTTTGGGAACAATTTTAGGGATAGTCTTGGCCTTTGCTCAACGTTCTAAAATGAAGCCCTTAGCTTGGCTTGCCAATGTTTATATTTGGATTTTCCGTGGAACACCTATGATGGTACAGATCATGATTGCTTTTGCTCTTATGCACATCAATGCTCCGACAATTCAGATTGGAGTTTTGGGAGTTGATTTTTCACGTTTGATTCCAGGGATTATCATTATCTCTATGAATAGTGGTGCCTATGTATCAGAAACAGTTCGTGCTGGTATCAATGCAGTACCTAAAGGGCAATTAGAGGCGGCTTACTCTCTAGGGATTCGTCCTAAAAATGCTATGCGCTATGTCATCTTGCCACAGGCTATCAAGAATATCTTGCCAGCCTTGGGGAATGAGTTTATTACCATTATCAAGGATAGTTCACTCTTGTCAGCAATCGGTGTCATGGAATTGTGGAATGGAGCTACTACGGTGTCAACAACCACCTACCTACCTTTAACTCCACTCTTATTTGCGGCCTTTTACTACTTGATTATGACCTCTATCTTGACACTAGCCTTGAAAGCTTTTGAAAATCGTATGGGACAAGGAGAGAAAAATAATGACTGAAACGCTTATAAAAATTGAAAATCTTCATAAAAACTTTGGGAAAAATGAAGTTTTAAAAGGAATTGATCTGGAGATTAAAAAGGGAGAAGTTGTGGTGATTATCGGACCGTCAGGTAGCGGGAAGTCAACCCTCCTTCGCTCCATGAATCTCCTCGAAGAAGCGACAAAAGGCAAGGTCATCTTTGAAGGAGTGGATATTACGGATAAGAAAAATGACCTCTTTGCCATGCGTGAAAAGATGGGAATGGTATTCCAACAGTTCAATCTCTTCCCCAATATGACAGTGAAGGAAAACATCACGCTTTCTCCTATCAAGACCAAAGGGGAAAGTAAAGAAGTTGCTGAGAAGAGAGCGCATGAGCTCTTGGAAAAGGTTGGTTTACCAGATAAGGCAGATGCTTATCCACAAAGTTTGTCTGGTGGACAGCAACAACGTATCGCTATCGCTCGTGGTCTTGCCATGGAACCAGATGTCCTACTCTTTGATGAACCGACTTCCGCCTTAGACCCAGAAATGGTAGGGGAAGTACTAGCAGTTATGCAAGAACTTGCTAAGTCAGGAATGACCATGGTCATCGTGACGCATGAGATGGGCTTTGCGCGTGAGGTGGCAGATCGTGTCATCTTTATGGCTGATGGCGTTGTTGTTGAAGACGGAACTCCAGAGCAAGTCTTTGAACAAACCCAAGAACAAAGAACCAAGGATTTCTTGAGTAAGGTTTTGTAAGAATATCGTAATTTAGAGAGAGTGGGACAGAAATCGGTAATTCGTTAGAATTCGATTTCTGTCCCACCTCCGTACAGTTGAGTAGGGCTATAAAAGCTGATGAAATCAGCGTAGTAGAGCCCACTCAACCACTGCGTCTTGCTCGACAATCCAAAGACAATTGAGAGGCTCGGACTTTTGTCCCAGCTTCTTTCTTATAGTTTCAGACTATAAGGTCTCTTAGGTAAGAAGTGTTAGAGGGACAAGTATATTTTTGATATAATAGAAGATATTTGTTAGAAAAGAGAAAACACATGACACAGATTATTGATGGGAAGGCCTTGGCGGCCAAGTTACAGGGACAATTGGCTGAAAAGACTGCGAAATTGAAAGAAGAGACAGGCTTGGTGCCTGGTTTGGTCGTTATTTTAGTCGGAGAAAATCCAGCCAGCCAAGTTTACGTTCGTAACAAGGAACGTTCAGCTATTGCAGCAGGATTCCAGAGTGAAGTTGTGCGAGTTCCTGAAACAATTACCCAAGAGGAATTATTGGATTTGATTGCCAAATACAATCAAGATCCAGCTTGGCATGGGATTTTGGTTCAATTGCCTTTACCAAAACACATCGATGAAGAGGCTGTTCTACTAGCCATTGATCCAGAAAAGGATGTGGATGGTTTTCATCCGCTCAACATGGGACGCCTTTGGTCTGGTCACCCAGTTATGATTCCTTCAACTCCTGCTGGTATTATGGAAATGTTTCATGAGTATGGGATTGACTTAGAAGGTAAAAATGCTGTCGTTATTGGTCGTTCCAATATTGTTGGGAAACCCATGGCCCAGTTACTGTTGGCTAAGAATGCAACTGTAACCTTGACCCACTCACGAACTCATAACCTTGCTAAGGTAGCTTCTAAAGCTGATATTCTTGTGGTAGCAATCGGTCGTACTAAATTTGTGACTGCTGACTTTGTCAAACCTGGGGCTGTTGTTATTGATGTGGGGATGAACCGAGATGAAAATGGCAAGCTCTGTGGAGATGTTGACTATGAGGCTGTTGCGCCAATCGCTAGTCATATCACACCTGTGCCTGGTGGAGTTGGGCCTATGACCATTACTATGCTAATGGAGCAAACTTATCAAGCTGCATTGCGTAGTTTGGATAGATAGAACAAGCATTTATTCTAGATAGTGAAAAAACAAGTTCTAAAAAATGAACTTGTTTTTTTCTTGCACTTATTTTAATAAAATTACAGTAAAACTTCTACAAATTATTGAAAAAACTCTACTATTTTGATATATTAAAAGCATCAATATTTATATGGATAAAATAAGTAAGCGTCTAGAGGGAGGTTTATTTTTTGGAGCAAAATGTAATCGCTTACTAGAACATTGGAAAGGAACAATAATGGATAAGAGATTTTTTGAAAGACGGTGTCATTATAGTATTCGTAAATTTGCCATTGGTGCGGCTTCGGTTATGATTGGAGCTAGTATATTTGGTCTTCAGGTGGCGCAAGCTGCTGAAACCGAAACAGCAACTCCCAGTGAGGAAACAATTCATCAAGTTCAACCTTTAGATAAGCTTCCAGATGATCTTGCTGCGGCCATTGCAAAAGCTGAGCAAAATGGTGCACAAGATTCCACTACTGAAAAAGAAGGAAATGATGCGGTTGAAGCAGCAAAACCAGTAACTGAAGAAAAGATGACTGAGGCTACAAGTCCTAAGGAAGAAAAGGAAGTAGAAGTAGTTAGCCCTAAAAAAGACAAAGTTGAAAAAACTGAAAAACCTGCTACTGAAGTGGATGGGAAAGAGTCTACAGATTCAGAAGCAAGTTCTGACAAGCTAGCAGTTCGAGAAGAACATTCTGATACACCTAATCAGAATAAACCTGTAACGGACGATAAAAGCAAGGAAGAAAAAGCTTCGGCAAGTGAATTGCCTCAAGCCACAAAAGAGAAGGAAAAAGAAGACCAACTTTTACAGGAAAGAAAACAAAATTTCAACAAAGACTGGTATTTTAAATTAAACGCTCAGGGTGATTTTTCTAAGAAAGATGTGGATGTTCATGACTGGTCTAAGTTGAACCTTCCTCATGACTGGAGTATCTATTTTGATTTTGATCACAAGTCTCCTGCTCGAAATGAGGGTGGTCAATTAAATGGTGGGACTGCCTGGTATCGTAAGACCTTTACTGTAGACGAAGCTGCCAAGGACAAGGATGTTCGTATTAATTTTGATGGAGTTTACATGGACTCTAAGGTTTATGTAAATGGCAAATTTGTCGGTCATTATCCAAGTGGTTATAATCATTTTTCATATGACATCACTGAATTTTTAAATAAAGATGGTAGTGAAAATACCATTGCGGTCCAAGTTACTAATAAGCAGCCAAGTAGTCGATGGTACTCAGGAAGTGGGATCTATCGTGATGTGACTCTGAGCTATCGTGACAAGGTACAGGTGGCTGAAAATGGAAATCATATCACAACTCCAAAATTAGCTGAACAAAAAGATGGCAATGTTGAAACACAAATTCAAAGCAAGATCAAAAATACTGCTAAGACTTTAGCCAAGGTATTTGTGGAGCAACAGATTTTTACTAAGGAAGGTAAGGCTGTCTCAGATTTGGTTCGTTCTGTAACTAAGAATCTATCAGGAAATGAGACAGCTGACTTTAAGCAAACGATTTTGGTTAATAAACCAACTCTCTGGACAACAAAAAGCTACCATCCTCAGCTCTATGTTCTAAAAACCAAGGTTTATAATGAAGGGCAGCTAGTTGATGTGACAGAAGATACTTTTGGTTATCGTTATTTCAACTGGACAGCTAAAGAAGGCTTCTCACTGAACGGTGAGAGAATGAAATTCCACGGAGTTAGTATTCACCATGATAATGGAGCCTTGGGGGCAGAAGAAAACTATAAGGCAACCTACCGAAAATTAAAACTCCTAAAAGATATGGGAGTTAACTCTATCCGTACAACCCACAATCCAGCAAGTCCACAGTTGTTAGATGCTGCGGCAAGTCTAGGACTTTTGGTCCAAGAAGAAGCCTTTGATACTTGGTATCGTGGCAAGAAAACGTATGACTATGGACGTTTCTTTGACCAAGATGCAACTCACCCAGAAGCCAAGAAGGGTGAAAAATGGTCTGATTTTGACCTCAGAACCATGGTCGAACGTGATAAAAATAATCCTTCAATCATCATGTGGTCACTCGGTAATGAGGTAGATGAGGCTGATGGTGGTGCTCGTTCACTAGAAATAGCCAAGCGTTTGAAAGCTGTCATCAAAGCTATCGATACAGAACGCTATGTGACCATGGGTGAAAACAAATTCAGTAGTAGATCAAGCGGCTTGTTCTTAGAATTAGCAGCAATCATGGATGCTGTTGGTATGAACTATGGGGAACGGAATTATGATGCGGTTCGTAAGGAACATCCAGATTGGTTGATTTATGGTTCTGAAACTTCTTCAGCAACTCGAACTCGTGATTCTTATTTTGATCCTGCTCATTTACTCTGGCACGACAATCGTCCAAATCGTCATTATGAACAGTCAGACTATGGTAATGATCGTGTAGCTTGGGGTAGAACAGCTACTGAATCTTGGACATTTGACCGTGATCGTGCTGGCTATGCAGGTCAGTTCATCTGGACTGGTTTCGACTATATCGGTGAACCTACACCATGGCATAACCAAGATAATACACCAGTAAAAAGCTCTTATTTTGGTATCATTGATACGGCAGGCTTGCCTAAGAATGATTTCTATCTCTATCGTAGTGAATGGTATAGTGCCGAAGAAAAACCAACTGTTCGTATCATGCCTCACTGGAATTGGACTGAAGAAACGCTCAAGGAACGTAATATGCTGGTCAATGGCAAGGTGCCTGTACGGACCTTCTCAAATGCCGCCAGCGTAGAATTGTTCTTGAACAATGAGTCCCTCGGAAAGAAGGAATTTGTTAAGAAAACAACTGAAGATGGTCGCCCTTATCACGAGGGAGCT
Source organism: Streptococcus fermentans (assembly GCF_040888305.1). Lineage (NCBI taxonomy): Bacteria > Bacillati > Bacillota > Bacilli > Lactobacillales > Streptococcaceae > Streptococcus > Streptococcus fermentans. The sequence continues at coordinate 46,113 of NZ_JBFNFG010000007.1, forward strand.
AAACCAAGTGAATTGTATCTTGAGTGGTTGGTGGACTATAAACCAGGTACCTTAACAGCAATTGCTCGCGATGAAAATGGTAAAGAGATTGCGCGTGATAGTGTGACAACAGCAGGGGAGCCAGCTAGAGTTCGTCTCACCAAGGAAGAACATGTTATCACTGCAGATGGCAAAGATTTGTCTTATATCCATTATGAAATCGTTGATGAAGACGGTAATGTTGTGCCAACTGCTAATAATCTTGTTCATTTCAATCTTCATGGGCAAGGGCAAATCGTTGGTGTGGACAATGGGGAACAAGCTAGCCGTGAACGTTATAAGGCTCAGAAAGATGGTACATGGCAAAGAAAAGCCTTCAATGGTAAAGGTGTTGTCATCGTTAAATCGACTGAAAAAGAAGGTAAATTTACCCTTTATGCGGATTCTGCAGGCTTGGCTTCAGATCAGGCAACAGTCACAACCGTTTCAGGCAAGAAAGAAAATCGCCATTTTGTCGCTTTTGCCCCTGTGAAGGCAAGAACTGATGTCAGCGAAAATCCTAAATTGCCAGAGACTGTGACAGCTATTTATAGCGATGGTAGTGTCGAAGAAAAAGCTGTGACTTGGGACATCCCAGAAGATCTCCTTTCAAGTGCTGGTGAGAAAAAAGTCCTTGGTAGTGTGGAAGGACTCGAATCCAAGGCTGAAGCCCTTGTCAAAGTAGTTGCGCTTGATAAGTGGTTGCCAAAAGTAGCAACTGTCCCAGTTGGTACAGCTGTTGAAAATTTGGACAAGACTGTTACGGCTGTTTTATCAGATGGTAACTTGGTTGATGCGGATGTCGTTTCTTGGACCTTGAAAGATCCTTCTGCCTTGACAAGAGAAGGTGGACGTACTGAAGCAACTGGTAAATTGGAAGGCAATGACTACGAGGTTACGGCAACCTTTATCGCGAGTGATAAGGAAACAGAAAGTACTGTTACAGGTCTCACGGTTGGTGACAAGTCTCTTGAAAACTTTGAGCCTGGAAAGACCTACTACCGAGTATCCCTTCCTTATACTGCTAAAATCCCAAGTGTTGGAGCACAAACTACTGGCTACCAAGTAACTGTTCAACAAGCTTCAGTAGCTAATGATTATCAGGCTTCTGTATTTTTGAGTGACCGGAAGGGCGATTTGGTTCAAACTTATTTGATTCAGTTTGTGAAAGAAGCGCCTGCCTTGACACGCTTGGAAGTAAGCGTTGAAGGAAAAGAGACTGCAACAGAAGACCAAGTCCTCCCTTATCATGTCATTGGGCACTACGAAGATGGTACACAAACTGAATTTTCAGCGTCAGATATCCATTTGGAAGTTAAGTCAGCTGATGGTGCTCATCTTGAGGTGAATGGTCAGAACTTGCTTCTTTACAAGAAAGGTAGTGTAACCCTCACTCCTCGTATTGACAATCAAACTGATAAGACTCAGTCTGTAGCAACTGAACTTGTGATAAAAGAAAATACAGTAGACAAGAAAATTGTCAAGTTACATCCTGTTTCTATCTCTACAGATATCAATCAGCAACCGAATTTGCCTGATCAAATCGGAGCAGAATTTGATAAGGGCTTGCCTCGTAAGGTAGCTGTAACTTGGGACAAGGTAGATGCCAAAGAACTTGGTTACTATCATAGCTTTACCCTTAAAGGTCATGTCGAAGGTACAGATATTGAAGCTTTAGCAAATGTAACTGTTGAAGGTTTGCAGGTTGCAGAAGAAATCAGTTTAACACTACCTAAGGGTGAAACTGTTCAATTGCCAGCTAACGTACGTGCTTACCATTCTAATGGAACAACTGTCTATAAAGATGTCCTTTGGGACAAGGTTCCTGAGAACTTTAGTCAGACTGAAGGCATCTATGAAATCAAGGGTCAATTAGTGGGTAGCCATTTGACTACCAAGGCCCATGTCCGTGTTTCTAGTCAAGTTGTTGCTGGAAATAATATCTCTAAACAGTGGACTGGTTCTCAATTGCCAGCTGCTATTGTATCCAATACGGGTGGGGATGATTCGGCTAATACTTTGAACGACTTGACAGTTTCAAGAGCCAATACAGATGTTAAGAATCGATGGACTACATGGCAAACAGGTACAGATAATGATTGGGCGTCTATCTTGTTTGGTAATTCAGGAGATTTGACCAAACGATTTGTCGATAATCTTTCCGTTGATTTCTATACAGACGGAGCTATCGGACTTCCAAAAGAATATGTCATTGAATATTATGTTGGTCAAGAAGTTCCAGATCTTCCAAACGATGTCAATCATGCTCAAGGAGATACCAAGCATCCATTCAACAATGCTGCCAACTGGAAGGCTGTAGAAAATCTTCACGCTCCTGGACAATTATCTGCAGGTCAAACAAACCACTTTACATTTGATAAGGTTGAAACTTATGCTGTTCGTATGCGTATGAAGAAGGCAGATGGAAAGGCTGGTGTTGGTTTAACAGAAATCACTATCTTAGGAAGTAAGGTTCCAAGTGCTACCAGCTCAGAAATTTCTATCCAAGTAGATGGCAAGAAGCTCGAACATTTCAATCCATCTAAGACAGAGTATTATATTCCTCAAGCAAGTAAGGAAATCACTGCCACAGCCAGCAACAACGGTTTGGTAACGGTTGTTCCTGCAACAAGTGAAAAAGGTGCGACACGTCTTATCTTGAAAGCTGAGGATGGAACTGTTCTGAAAGAATATCGTATCTTCCGTGATGATGAAAAAGAGTCAACACAACCAGTAGCTGCGGAAAATAGTGCCCAGACCTTGAATGTTGGCGATCAACTTCAATTGCCTGCCGAGGTAACAGTCTACTATCCATCACAGACTGGCTGGGTTAAAGCTAATCTTGCTGTCCAATGGGATGCAGTCCCAGAACATGCGACTGCCCAAGAAGGTAACTTTGAAGTGCTTGGTCATGTTCTAGGAACAGACTTAACAACCAAGATGCAAGTAACAGTTGTTACAAAAGGTAATCAAGTTATCTCAGAAAATGCAAGCAATAATGCGACAGATTCTAAAGCCTTTGCATCTACTACAAATGATACACAAGCAGCTTCTCGGGATAAGATTTTCTATATCAACGATGGTCACTTTAACGAAGATGGACGTTGGACTAACTGGTCTCGTACTCCGAAAGACCAAGAAACATCTGTGGGAATTCTCTTTAAGAAGAATGGTCAGATTACACCTCAGTCTGTTGGAAAAGTAGCTATTCAGTTCTTTAAGGACAGTGGAACAGACGCACCAGCGACAATGGTATTAGAAAGATATGTTGGGCCTGCCTATACAGAACCTAGCACTATTTCTCGCTATGAAGAGAATACGGATCATCCATTTAACAAGGCAGAAAACTGGCAAGAAATTCCTTATAAAACATCTGGAGAAATCGTGGCTGGTAAACCAATCGAATTTACCTTTGATCCAATTCAGACAACAGCTATTCGAGCACGCATGACTCGTAAATCTACAACTAATGGTCTAGCAATGGTCGAATTTAGTGCTTACTCTCCTGCTAAAGCAAACGATGTGGAAACTCCTTCAGTGACTATTTCGGTTGCTGGAAAAGCATTGGAAAACTTTGATCCTGCGGTTTCAGATTATACAGTAAGCTTAAATGGCACTAAACCACAGGTGACTGCTCAAGCAAGTGGTCACGGTGTGACAACGGTTGTTGAGTCTAGTCAGGATAACCTTCCTAGCCTTGTTCGTCTTCTTGCTAAGGATGGTAGTCTTGTCAAGGAATATCGTATTCACTTCAAGCCTAGTCACCGTATAGTTCCAGAAGAAGGCGACCAAAGTCCTGTTCTCGAACGACCAAGTTTAGAAGTTGTCAAGACCGAAATTCCATTTAAGGAAATTATTCGTGAAAACAATGACTTAGCTCAAGATGAACGTCGTGTAATCTCAGAAGGTAAGAAGGGTGAAAGAGTTGATTATGTTGAGGTTCTAGGATCTAACCGTACCACTGTTCATACAGATACGACAGAGGCGCAAGATCGAGTTGTTGAAGTCAAGGTCAAACCAGCCATTACTACAAGTAAGGGTGATGAGCCAGCACCAGTAGTAGAAGTCCCAGAATTCAAGGGTGGTGTCAATGCAGTAGAGGCAGCTAAGAATGAAGTCCCAGAATTTACAGGTGGCGTCAATGCGCTAGAAGCCGCTAAGAATGAATTACCAGAATACACAGGAACAGTGGCTACAGCTGGAAATGAGCCTGCACCAAGTCTTGTTAAACCAGCCGAAGAGGTTCGAATTTTGACTGATAAGGAAACTGGAGTTCTGGTAGCAGGGCTAACTACAGAGTTATCTAAAGACCTCAAGCTTCAAGTTCAAAAGGTTCTACGTCAAGAATTAGCTGGTAAACACTATGATGCTTATCAAGTGAAATTACTAGATAAGGATAACCAAGAAGTTGAACTCAAGGGTGCTGTCCTAGTGAGATTACCAGTCAAGGGTCAGGTTCAAGGAGTTTATCACATGAGCTTAGATCAAGGCTTGCAGGTTCAAAAGGTGACGCTAGTAGGTGATATGGTTGAATTTACAACCAAAGATCTAGGACTTTATGCGATTGTCTATAAAGAACAAGACCATGAACCGGTAGAACAAGCTCATGGGCCAGCAGTTAATGGAGAGATTCTTGAAAATGCTTCAGAGAAAGTAGATTCAGCAAGACTTCCAGAAACAGGTGAAAGGCGATCTGATACAGCTGCCTTCCTAGCAAGTCTCAGTCTTGTTTTATCAGTGGCTCTACTAACTGTTAAACGTAAAGAAAAGTAAGGTTGAAAACTCGCAACTCTGAAAAAGCAAATCATTATAAAAGAAGGAGAAGATAGCATAGTCTTCTCCTTTATTAATTGGATAGTGAGGTGTATAATGAAAGTAAGAGAAAGCATGAAGGAGTAGTGTATGAAAGAGATTGATCAAGCTCTATTGAAAAAAGTTATCATCGAGCGTTCTCGTTCTAGTCATAAGGGAGACTACGGGCGTCTTCTCTTGATTGGAGGGACTTATCCCTATGGGGGAGCGATTATTATGGCTGCCTTAGGGGCTGTTAAAAGTGGCGCAGGATTGGTGACAGTAGCAACGGATAAAGAGAATATTCCAGCTCTGCATAGCCATCTGCCGGAGGCCATGGCTTTTGACCTTGATGATAAGCTATTACTGGAGCAACAGTTGCAGAAGGCTAGTATTGTCTTGCTTGGACCTGGACTAGTGGATGATGAGCGTGGAGAAGAGCTTCTCCAAACAGTTTTTCATCATTCAAATCAAGACCAGACTCTCATACTGGATGGTGGTGCCTTATCCATTTTTGCGAAGACGGGAATGAAATTTCCTAAAGCCCAGCTTGTTTTAACTCCTCACCAGAGGGAATGGCAAGTCTTGTCAGGCTTAGATTTGGATTCCCAAGGAAGCAAGGAAACAGGAGAGGCTTTGAAGAGCTTTCCTTCAGGAACGATTTTAGTCCAAAAAGGTCCAGCTACTCGAATCTGGCAAGCTGGACAAGTTGATTGTTATCAGCTAGGTGTTGGCGGTCCCTATCAGGCGACTGGCGGCATGGGGGATACTCTGGCTGGGATGATCGCTGGCTTTGCAGGTCAATTCCCACAAGCAAGTCTCTATGAAAGAGTGACAGTAGCGACATATCTACATTCAGCAATTGCTCAAGAACTAGCTGAGGACAATTATGTCGTCATGCCAACTACGATTAGTCAACATATCCCAGCCTTCATGAAGAGGATACAAAAAGACACCTGAGGTTTTCAGGTGCCTTTTAAGGATTAGGAGAGGCCTTTGACCTTATCAACAAGATTACCGATTCCTTCTGAGCCTGAAACTAAAGCTTGTGCTTGGTTAAGATACTCACCGAGTTGGTCCTTATTTTCTTCGACAAAGGTTTTTGCGGCAGCCAAATCTTTTTTCTCGATTAGCTCTTTTACTTGATTAAACAAATCTAATGGGTTCATGATGTCCCTCCTTTTCTACATTTCTATTCAATCATTTTTTAGAAAAACTTACAAGAAACTTGACCCTTCCAATAAAGTTCATGGATGTCAAATTGTGTAAATTTTGATATAATTTTTAATGATGAATTTTAGAAATGATCGGTACGTGGTCGTGGATTTAGAGGCGACCAGTACCGGAAGCAAGGCAAAAATTATCCAAGTGGGAATCGTGGTCATTGAAAATGGCGAGATTGTTGACCAATTTGCAACGGATGTCAATCCCCACGAACCCTTGGATTCTCATATCAAAGAATTAACGGGCTTGACCGATCAGCGACTAGCAGAGGCACCGGAATTTTCTCAGGTGGCTGGAAAAATTTTTGACTTGGTCAAGGACGGTGTTTTTGTTGCGCACAATGTCCAGTTTGATGCCAATTTGTTGGCGGAATTTCTCTTTTTTGAGGGCTATGAATTGCGCACTCCTCGTATCGATACAGTCGAATTGGCTCAGGTATTTTATCCTCAACTTGAAAAATACAATCTGGGAATTCTCTGTCAGGAGTTGGGAATTTCACTAGAAAAAGCCCATACTGCCTTATCAGATGCCCAAGCAACAGCAGAGCTCTTTCTTTGTATGAGACAAAAGATGTTTGGACTGCCAAAAGGATTGTTGGAGCGCTTATTGAGTTTATCAGACAGCTTACTCTATGAATCTTACCTAGTCATCGAGGAAGTTTATCAGAAACAGTCTCTCCTTGTTGAGCATGATTTGGTAGAAGTGCAAGGCTTATTCTTAAGAAAAGAGAAGCCAGTCCTTTCTCCACGTAAACTATCTAAAGATTTCCAAACCAATATTGCCTTGTTGGATTTGGAAGATAGAGCCCCACAAGCTAGTTTTTCTCAAAAGGTTCAAGATTTTCTACAGAATGAGAAAATTGCTTTTGTGCAAGCTCAGACTGGAATTGGGAAAACCTACGGCTATTTGTTACCCGCTTTATCACTAGAAAACGAAAAAGGAATCCTTCTCAGTGTTCCTACTAAAGTTCTACAAAATCAAGTGATGCAAGAAGAGGCTCGTAGATTGGAAGAGGTCTTTCACCTTTCGATTCATAATCTTAAAGGACCACAGAATTATCTAAAACTAGATGCCTTTCATCATGCACTAGAGGAAGAAGAGTCCAATCGCTTGTACACACGTTTTAAGATGCAACTCCTAGTTTGGTTGACCGAAACAGAAACTGGAGATTTAGATGAGATTGGACAACTTTATCGCTACCAGCAGTTTTTACCAAACTTGGTACATGATGGGAATCTTCCCAAAGCTTCTCTCTTTTGGTTAGAGGATTTTTGGAGACGGGGGCAGAAAAAAGCTCGTTCTTGCCAGCTACTTGTGACAAATCATGCTTATCTCGTTACCCGACTTGAGGATGATCCCAGTCTACTAGAGGGCCGTCTCTTGATTTTGGATGAGGCCCAGAAGATCTTACTAACTTTGGAAAGTCTTTTACAAAAGAGTTTCGTTTTAAACGACATAGTAGACCAGCTAGATCAAGCTCTAGTTCGAGAAGAAGGGACGCTTCAGAGACGCTTGATGGAGAGTATTCGCTTTGAGCTTTGTCATTTGATGGACCAGTTCCTATCAGGCAAACGAAGAATGTGCCCTGCGACAACAATGGCACAACTCCAACAGGATTTTTCAGAGTTAGAAGTTCAAGTTTTCAAGGACTGTCAGCGATTTTTCTGCACTGATGGAGAATTTTGGCTATCAGCCTCAGACTTGTCTAGCAAGAAGGTTGTCATTTCTTCCAGTCGCAATCAACGTCTGCTCTTTTCGGAAATCTTTCCAGAGAGTTGTCAACTCTTAGCTGTCTCTGCAACTTTGGAAATTAGTAGCAGAGTATCTTTACCAGAACTAATGGGATTCCCGCATGCGGCCTTTGACAGACTGGATGAGAATTTTCAAGAAAATCAAGAAATTTTGGTTGTTAAGGATTTTCCATTGGTGACTGAAACCTCTCAAGAAGACTATGCTCATGCACTTGTAGAAGTGCTGGAAGATTTGTCTTATCTTGAAGAGCCCATGCTCGTTTTATTCACTTCAAAAGACCTTTTGTTGCAGGTATCAGATTCTTTATCTCTTTCTCATTTAGCCCAATATAAGAACGGGGATCCGGTTCAACTCAAGAAACGATTTGAAAGAGGAGACTCTCAACTCTTACTAGGGACAGGTAGTTTTTGGGAGGGAGTTGATTTTGCGACTCATCCTCGAGTGATTGAAGTGGTGACACGCCTGCCCTTCCAAAATCCAGAAGATCCTTTTACGAAAAAAATGAATCAGGAACTGCGTCTTGAAGGGAAAAATCCTTTCTACGACTATCAACTGCCAATGGCTATTATTCGCCTCAAACAAGCAATTGGTAGAACCATGCGTCGTCTAGGGCAACGCTCCTCTGTCCTTATCTTGGATAGCCGAATGACAAGCAAGCGATATGGAAAGCAGATTGGCAAGGCCTTGTCACAGACTAGTCGAGTGAGAGAAATTGGCAAAGAGCAAGTATTCTCAAAAGTTCAAGAATTTTTACACAAAAAATAAAATAAACATCTGAAAGAATGAAGGAGACCTTTATGAAACGTTCTCTCGACTCTCGGGTCGATTATAGTTTAATATTGCCAGTATTCTGTTTGCTGGTGATTGGAGTTGTGGCTATTTACATAGCTGTCAGCCATGACTATCCTCAAAATATTTGGCCTATTCTAGGTCAGCAACTAGCATGGATCGTCTTGGGAATTATCATCAGCTTTGTAGTCATGTTTTTTAATACAAAATTTTTATGGCAGGCGACTCCCTATCTCTACGCCCTAGGTCTAGTCCTTATGGTTTTACCCTTGGTTTTTTACAATCCAAATTTAGTGGCAGCAACAGGGGCCAAGAACTGGGTGTCAATTGGAGGAGTGACACTTTTCCAACCTTCCGAATTCATGAAAATTTCCTATATTTTGATCTTGGCTCGGGTCATTGTCCAATTCACACAAAAACATAAGGAAAAAGAACGAACGATTGCATTAGACTTTCACTTGATATTGTGGTTGATTGTCTTCACACTGCCAGTTTTAGTTTTACTGGCCTTGCAGAGTGACTTAGGAACGGCCTTGGTTTTTGTCGCAATCTTTGCTGGACTGGTCTTGCTTTCTGGCGTTTCTTGGAAAATTATCATTCCAATTTTTGCGACAGTTGTGTCAGGAATTACAGGATTTTTGGCAATTTTCATCACAAAAGATGGGCGTGCCTTTATGCATCAGATCGGGATGCCAACCTATCAGATCAACCGTATCCTTGCTTGGCTCAATCCCTTTGATTATGCACAAACGACCACCTATCAACAGGCCCAAGGGCAAATCGCTATCGGAAGTGGAGGCTTATTTGGTCAAGGATTTAATGTATCCAATCTCTTAATTCCTGTTCGTGAGAGTGATATGATTTTTACAGTCATTGCAGAAGATTTTGGTTTTATTGGTTCTGTCCTTGTAATCACACTTTATCTCCTACTTATCTATCGAATGTTAAAAATCACTCTGAAGTCCAATAACCAATTTTATACCTACATTTCAACTGGCTTCATTATGATGCTCTTGTTCCATATTTTTGAAAATATTGGTGCAGTGACAGGCCTCCTTCCTTTGACAGGGATTCCTCTGCCATTCATTTCCCAAGGGGGATCAGCCATTATCAGTAATCTGATTGGTGTTGGTTTGCTTCTATCGATGAGTTATCAAACGCATCTAGCTGAAGAAAAGAGCGGTAAGACAAGATTTAAACGGAAGAAAGTTGTATTGAAAAAAGTTAAATAAGGAGTAAATTATGGCTAAAGTAGCAGTTATCTTAGCAGATGGCTTTGAAGAAATCGAAGCCCTAACAGTTGTGGACGTATTACGTCGTGCCAATATTACTTGTCATATGGTTGGTTTTGAAGCCCAAGTGACGGGATCACATGCCATCCAAGTACAAGCAGATCGTGTGTTTGATGGTGATTTATCTGACTACGACATGATTGTCTTACCAGGAGGTATGCCAGGATCAGCTCACTTGCGTGATAATGAGCAATTGATTGCTGAACTTCAAAAATTTGAGCAAGTTGGTAAAAATGTAGCAGCCATTTGTGCAGCACCAATTGTACTGAATCGAGCTGGTCTCCTCAAGGATAAAGTGTTTACCTGCTATGATGGTGTCCAAGAGCAAATTGCTGATGGTCACTATCGCAAGGAAACAGTAGTTGTTGATGGTCAGCTGACTACTAGTCGCGGGCCAGCAACTGCCCTTGCCTTTGCTTATAACCTAGTGGAACAACTTGGTGGCGATGCAGATGCTTTAAGAGAAGCCATGCTCTATCGTGATGTGTTTGGATTAGATTAACTAAAACGAGAGGAATCTATCAATTAGGGGATTCTTCTCGTTTTTTACTGTTAAAATAGAAGGAAATCGTCGCTTTTTTGATAAAAAAATGCTATAATGAAGGGTATGAAATATCACGATTACATCTGGGATTTAGGTGGAACTTTACTTGATAATTATGAGACTTCGACCGCTGCTTTTGTGGAAACATTAGCTCAATTTGGAATCGAAGAAGAACATGATAAAGTTTATAATGCCTTGAAAGTGTCAACTGCTTTTGCGATTGACCAATTTGCCCCAACAATAGAGCATTTTTTAGAGAAATATAAGGAAAATGAAGCGCGAGAGCTTGAACATCCTGCCTTGTTTGAGGGAGTACCTGCTTTATTGGAGGAAATCTCAGACCAGGGAGGACGGAACTTTTTAGTTTCGCATCGCAATGACCAAGTTTTGGAAATCCTTGAAAAGACTGGAATTGCTGCCTATTTTACAGAAGTAGTAACAGCTAGCTCTGGCTTTAAGAGAAAACCAAATCCAGAGTCTATGATCTATTTGCGAGATAAGTATAAGATTAGTTCTGGTATCGTGATTGGTGACCGACCTATAGACATTGAAGCTGGACAAGCAGCTGACTTAGCGACGCATCTCTTTGAAAATATCGTGACATTGAGACAAGTATTAGACATGTAAGAAAAAGGAAAATAAGAAAAAGGGAAAAAATGACAGAAGAAATCAAAAACCAACAGGCACAGGATTATGATGCCAGTCAGATTCAAGTTTTGGAAGGTCTGGAAGCCGTTCGTATGCGTCCTGGAATGTATATCGGGTCGACTTCAAAAGAAGGCCTACACCACCTAGTCTGGGAAATCGTTGATAACTCTATCGATGAGGCCTTGGCGGGATTTGCTAGTCATATCGAGGTCTTTATTGAACCGGATGATTCCATTACAGTGGTCGATGATGGACGTGGTATTCCAGTTGATATCCAAGAAAAGACAGGCCGTCCTGCCGTTGAAACAGTCTTTACTGTTCTTCATGCCGGAGGTAAATTCGGCGGTGGCGGATACAAGGTATCTGGTGGACTCCATGGTGTAGGGTCATCCGTTGTAAATGCTCTTTCAACACAGTTGGATGTTCGTGTTCATAAAAACGGTAAGATTCATTACCAAGAATACCGTCGTGGACATGTTGTTGCTGATCTCGAGGTAATTGGAGACACAGATAAAACAGGAACAATCGTTCACTTTACTCCAGACCCAGAAATTTTTACAGAAACAACAACCTTTGATTTCGATACATTAAACAAACGTATCCAAGAACTCGCCTTTCTGAATCGTGGCCTTCAAATCTCCATCACTGACAAGCGTGAGGGACTTGAACAAACAAAACACTACCACTACGAAGGTGGGATTGCGAGCTATGTTGAGTATATCAATGAAAACAAGGATGTCATTTTTGAAAAACCAATCTACACTGATGGAGAAATGGATGATATCACAGTCGAAGTAGCCATGCAGTACACAACTGGTTACCATGAAAATGTCATGAGTTTCGCCAATAACATTCATACACATGAAGGCGGAACACATGAACAAGGTTTCCGTACAGCCCTAACTCGTGTCATTAACGACTACGCTCGTAAAAACAAACTCCTCAAAGACAATGAAGATAATCTAACAGGTGAGGATGTCCGTGAAGGATTGACTGCTGTTATCTCTGTGAAGCATCCAAATCCTCAGTTTGAAGGACAAACGAAAACTAAACTTGGAAATAGTGAAGTTGTCAAGATTACCAACCGACTCTTTAGTGAAGCATTTTCAGACTTCCTAATGGAAAATCCTCAGATTGCTAAGCGTATCGTTGAAAAAGGGATTCTGGCAGCTAAGGCGCGTGTCGCAGCCAAGCGTGCGCGTGAGGTTACTCGTAAGAAATCTGGTTTAGAGATTTCAAACCTTCCAGGGAAATTAGCAGATTGTTCCTCAAACAATCCAGCTGAAACTGAACTTTTCATCGTCGAAGGAGATTCAGCAGGAGGTTCTGCAAAGTCTGGTCGTGACCGTGAATTCCAAGCGATTTTACCAATTCGCGGTAAAATCCTCAACGTTGAAAAGGCCAGCATGGATAAAATCCTTGCCAATGAAGAAATCCGTAGCCTTTTCACAGCTATGGGAACAGGCTTTGGTGCTGAATTTGATGTCAGCAAGGCCCGTTACCAAAAACTCGTTATTATGACGGATGCCGATGTTGATGGAGCCCACATCCGTACCCTCTTGTTAACGTTGATTTATCGTTATATGAAACCCGTTTTAGAAGCAGGTTATGTTTATATCGCTCAACCACCAATTTACGGTGTTAAGGTCGGCAGTGAAATTAAAGAATACATCCAACCTGGAGCAGATCAAGAAACCCGTCTACAGGAAGCCTTAGCTCGCTATAGTGAAGGACGTTCAAAACCAACTATTCAGCGTTATAAAGGTCTTGGAGAAATGGATGATCATCAACTTTGGGAAACAACCATGAACCCAGAACATCGTCTCATGGCGCGTGTATCAGTTGATGATGCTGCAGAAGCAGATAAAATCTTTGATATGCTCATGGGTGACCGCGTAGAACCACGTCGAGAATTTATCGAAGAAAATGCTGTCTACAGTACGCTTGACGTTTAAAAAAATTGGGAAATAGTTCCCATGGTTTGAAAAATATGATATAATCATTACAATTGTTTCATGTATAAAAAGGAGTTTGATATGTCTGATAATCTGTTGATTATTACTATGATTGCAATCGCGGCTCTTCTGATTATTGCATATGTTGTGGCAGTTTTGTTACGCAAACGCAATGAAAAGAGGCTCGCAGTATTAGAAGAAAGAAAGGAAGAGTTGTATAACCTTCCAGTTAACGATGAAGTAGAAGCTGTTAAGAATATGCACCTGATTGGTCAAAGTCAGATTGCATTTAGAGAGTGGAACCAAAAATGGGTAGACCTATCACTCAACTCATTTGCGGATATTGAGAATAACCTGTTTGAAGCAGAAGGTTACAATAATTCATTTCGCTTTTTGAAAGCTCAACACAAAATTGATCAAATCGAAAGCCAGATTACCCTTATCGAAGAAGATATTGCTTCCATTCGAAATGCTTTGGCAGATCTAGAAAAACAAGAATCCAAAAATAGTGGTCGTGTCTTGCATGCTTTAGATTTATTTGAAAGCCTACAGAAATCGGTCGTGGAAGATTCTGAGAAATATGGTCAAGCACTCCTTGAAATTGAAAAACAAATTGAGAACATCCAATCAGAATTTTCTCAATTTGTGACTCTAAACTCTTCAGGAGATCCAGTTGAAGCAGCAGGAATTTTGGATAACGCGGAAAACCATATTCTCGCTTTGACACATATCGTAGAGAGAATTCCGGCAATTGTTACTAAACTAACTACTGAACTCCCTGATCAACTTGAAGATCTAGAGGCTGGCTATCGTAAGTTGCTTGATGCCAACTATCACTTTGTAGAAACTGACATTGAATCACGTTTGCAGTTGTTGTATGAAGCCTTGAAAAATAACCAAGAAAATATTAAAAAATTGGAATTGGACAATGCTGAATATGAAAACACTCAGATTCAAGAAGAAATCAATGCTCTCTATAATATTTTCACACGAGAGATTGCTTCTCAAAAAGTTGTTGAAAACTTGCTGTCAACACTTCCAACCTACCTTGACCACTTAAAAGACAATAATCAAGTCTTGGTGAAAGACATCGAGCGTTTGAGCAAGACCTACTTGATGGCTGAGAGTGATGTAAATCATGTTCGTCGTCTTCAAGTGGATTTGGATTCCCTAGAACTTACAGTTAGCGATTTGACTTCAGAACAAGAGGAATATTCAGAAGCTTACTCTGTATTGGAAGAACGTTTAGAAAATGTTCAATCTACATTAAAAGAAATTGAAGATGATCAAGTTTCAGTGAGCGAACGTCTAGTACAAATTGAAAAAGATGATGTTAATGCTCGTCAAAAGGCAAATGTTTACGTCAATCGACTGCACACAATCAAGCGCTACATGGAAAAGAGAAATCTTCCAGGAATCCCACAGAACTTCTTGAAATTGTTCTTTGCTGCTAGCCATAGTACTGAGGATTTGATGGCAGAGTTGGAACAGTCACAAGTCAACATTGAGTCTGTTAATCGTATCCTAGAAATTGCATCACATGATATGGAAGTTTTGGAAACAGAAACTTACAGTATTGTGCAATATGCAACCTTGACAGAGCAATTGCTTCAATATTCTAATCGCTACAGATCATTTGATGAAGGGATTCAACAAGCCTTCCATGAATCTTTAGAAATCTTTGAAAATGCCTTTGATTATCAAGCATCTTTCGAAAAGATTTCCCAAGCTTTGGAAGTTGCTGAACCAGGGGTAACAAATCGCTTTGTTTCCTCATATGAAAAAACAAGAGAAATCATTCGATTTTAATTAAGAAAAGGCGGTGGGACAGAAATCGGTAGACAAAATCTCGACTTCGTAGTCCCAGCTCCGCGAAGATGATTAGGAGTTTTTGGAGTCTAAAAGACCAACAAAAAGTCCAATCAGCTACCGCGTCAAAGTTTGATTGCAAATAAAAAGTGAGGTAGGGATCTTTTGTCCCAACCTCTTTCTTTTACCTATCTTATTTGAAAAAATGGACATTTTCCTATTTATCATTGAAATTATAGGTCTGATTTGATATGATAAAACTATGACAAAAAAAAGAACAAACCGTAAAGCAAACGACAAGAAGAGAAGAAATTTGTGGATTATTGTGGGGCTTCTATTCTTCACAATCTTAACATTAGGTGCTGGTATTGCTTATAAAGTCTTGACGAAGCAAGCTTTTGAACAAAAAATTGAAGCACTGAAAAAAGAAAAAGATGATTCCTATTCACAAGGAAGTCAGAAGGATCATTTTCGTAAGGGGCAGGCAGAAATCATCACCTTCTATCCTATGACGGGGGACAAGGTCATTACCTCTGTTCAGGATATCATTGTAAAAGATATCACGGATAAGGTAGAAGATAAAGAACATTTGATTTTTTACTACTCTGAAAAAGATTCTTCCTCCATCAAAGGTGTGGAGAGCCATCTTGTAAAAAAACAGGCCTATGATTTGAGTGATTCTACTGTTGTGGAATTAGAAAATACATCGTTAGATCAGCTTTATCTTAAGGAAGATGGGACCCTGTTTACATTAGATCAGCTCTTTACAGATGCTAGCAAAGCTAAGGAAAAGTTTCTTGAGGATATCAAGTCAACACTTCTTGATAAAAAGATTGAGCAAACACTTGTTGATCAAGTAATAGCCGATTTTACAGCTAGCGATTTATCATCTTGGAAGTTTGCATACAAAGATAGTCAATTGGTTCTTTATCCAATCAAAGCAACCAATAATGTAGAAGAAATAGCTTTGCCTATTTCAGATTTCTTTGATGTTATCCAATCGTCCTATCTAACTGAAAAGGATGCAGAACTTTATAAGAAGGCTCAGGCTGAGAAAAATAAAAAAGTAGTAGCTCTTACCTTTGATGATGGACCGGATGGAAATACAACTCCACAAGCTTTAGATATTCTAGCCAAGTATAAGATCAAAGCAACCTTCTTTGTACAAGGAAAGAATATTGCAGGTAATGAGTCGATTCTTAAACGTATGCAGTCTGAAGGTCATGAAGTTGGAAACCATAGTTGGAATCACCCGGTTTTAACAAAACTGTCATTGGAAGACGCTAAGAAACAGCTTACAGATACCGAAGATGCTATTACAAAAGTTCTTGGGAAAAGCTCTAAATTGATGCGTCCACCATACGGTGCAATCTCAGATGATATTCGTAATAGCCTTGATTTAAGCTTTATCATGTGGGATGTGGATAGTTTGGATTGGAAGAGTAAAAATGAAGCTGCGATTTTGACAGAAATTCAGCGTCAGGTAAGCAATGGCTCTATCATTTTGATGCATGATATCCATCAAACATCTGTTAATTCACTACCAAAAGTAATTGAGTATCTACAGGGACAAGGATATAGTTTTGTGACTGTATCAGATCTACTCAACACTCGTTTGAAGCCACATGAGATTTACTATTCTCGTAACCAGTAAGTTCACAGTAGGCAAATATTTAAAAAAATTAAAAAAAGATAGTTTTAATCTTGACAAGTAGGGGAAAACTTGATATCATATAAAAGTTGAGAAAAGCAGAAGTGAGAACTTCTCGCCTTACGACTAACGTTGTCTGGCCCCTACGGATCAAATTTCAGAAATGAAATACAATCATGTAGTGCGGGTTTGCGTTAGCAAGTCCGCTCTTGTTTTTCTCTAAATTAAAAAAAGAGGTGAAAACCATAGCAAAGCAAGACTTATTCATCAATGATGAAATTCGTGTACGCGAAGTTCGCTTAATCGGTCTTGAAGGTGAGCAATTGGGTATCAAACCACTAAGCGAAGCGCAAGCACTTGCGGACGAAGCTAATGTGGACTTGGTTCTCATTCAACCTCAAGCTAAACCTCCTGTTGCAAAAATTATGGACTACGGTAAGTTCAAATTTGAGTATCAGAAGAAACAAAAAGAGCAGCGCAAAAAACAAAGCGTTGTGACCGTGAAAGAAGTTCGCTTGAGCCCCGTTATCGACAAGGGTGATTTCGAAACTAAACTTCGCAATGCTCGCAAGTTCCTTGAAAAAGGAAACAAAGTGAAGGTATCCATTCGCTTTAAGGGGCGTATGATCACCCATAAAGAGATTGGTGCAAAAGTTTTAGCCGAGTTCGCTGAAGCAACTCAAGACATTGCTATCATTGAACAACGTGCTAAAATGGATGGACGCCAAATGTTCATGCAATTGGCGCCAGCAACTGACAAAAAATAATTGTCAGAAAGTTAAATAAAGGAGAAAAAATCATGCCAAAACAAAAAACACACCGCGCATCAGCTAAACGTTTCAAACGTACAGGTTCTGGTGGACTTAAACGTTTCCGTGCTTACACATCTCACCGTTTCCACGGAAAAACTAAAAAACAACGTCGTCATCTTCGTAAAGCATCTATGGTGCATGCAGGAGATTTCAAACGTATCAAAGCAATGCTTACTCGCTTGAAATAATCGCGTATTTGTAAGTAAACAATTCTAGGAAATATTTGGAGGAAATAAAACATGGCACGTGTTAAAGGTGGCGTTGTATCACGCAAACGTCGTAAACGTATTCTTAAATTAGCAAAAGGTTACTATGGAGCTAAACACATCTTGTTCCGTACTGCAAAAGAACAAGTAATGAACTCTTACTACTATGCATACCGTGACCGTCGTCAAAAGAAACGTGACTTCCGTAAATTGTGGATCACACGTATCAATGCGGCAGCTCGTTTGAACGGACTTTCATACTCACAATTGATGCATGGTTTGAAATTGGCTGAGATCGAAGTTAACCGTAAAATGCTTGCTGACTTGGCTGTTAACGATGCAGCAGCTTTCACAGCTCTTGCAGATGCAGCTAAAGCAAAACTTGGTAAATAATTATTCATAAGACTGGTGCAAGTTTGTCCCAGTCTTTTTTAAACAAAGGAGAAAAAAATGGCTTCAAAAATGCTACACACATGCTTGCGAGTAGAAAATCTTGAAAAATCAATCGCTTTTTATCAGGATGCCTTTGGTTTTAAGGAATTACGTCGTAGAGACTTTCCAGACTATGCATTCACTATTGTTTATCTTGGACTTGAAGGTGATGATTATGAGTTAGAGTTGACTTACAACTATGATCACGGACCTTATGTTGTCGGTGACGGTTTTGCTCACATCGCCTTAAGCACACCTGATCTTGAGGCTCTTCATAAAGAACATAGCGACAAAGGCTATGAAGTGACAGCACCTAATGGACTTCCAGGGACTCAACCAAACTATTACTTTATCAAAGATCCAGATGGATACAAGGTAGAAGTGATTCGTGAAAATTCATTATAGTTCGTATCGAGTAGCTTGTAGGCTACTCGTTTTTTTGAATTTGTAGTAGAATGAAAGAAAAAGATTGGAGGAAGGTCAGGGAAGGCTATATAAAAGATGATTTTTGGCAACTGTTTCCAGATGCTCAAATCAGTGTATTGGTGGTAAAAGGTCTTGACAATACTATTGATGAGAGTGAGGATCCATATTTTAATGCTTTGCTAGACGAAGGGAACAAAAAATCTCAGACTTTTATACCAGATGAAAATTTCACTCAGAATGAAGTGATTCAAGAATGGCGTCAGGCATTCACTTAACTCAAAACAAAAAAATGTGCTCGGTTCTTCTATTGGGGCTTTATTAAAACGTGTAAGTCAAGGAAGAGAATTTAATCCAATAAATCCTTTGGTAGATATCTATAATAGCGTCTCACTTTCTTACGCAGTTCCTTGTGGGGGAGAGGATTTAGCTAAGATTGTTGGTGACTTATGTCTTGGAAGAGCTCAAGGGAATGAATCCTTCTTTCCACTAGGGGCTGAAAGTGATGCTCCTGCCTTAGCTGATGAAATGATTTATTTTGATGAACAAGGTGCGGTTTGTCGGTGTTTAAACTGGCGTGAAGCCCAAAGAACCATGTTAACGCAAGAAACCGAAGATGCTGTTTTAATCATTGAAGCCATCATTGAAAAGCAGGCACCACGAGCTCGGGAAGCAATGCTAGAACTACATACTAAAATTGGTAAATATTTTGGTGTTAGTGGCAAGATCAGTTACTTGATAACTACAAATCCTATCCTAGAGGTAGAATAATGAATGGGAATCACAGTTAATTCAACTGTGGTTCTTTTTTTCCAAGGGAAGAAAGAAATTGTTTTTCTATTTTTTAAAATGGTATAATATAAGGAGAAAAAGGGAGGTGATAGCGAGTGATTGCACAACTTGATACAAAAACGGTTTATAGTTTCATGGAGAGTATGATTTCCATTCAGAAGTATGTTGACCAAGGGAAAGCATACGGCTACTCAGCACTTGGAATCATGGATATTGATAATCTCTATGGAGCTTATTATTTTATCAAAGAGTGCCAAAAGCAAGGGATTCAGCCCTTATTAGGTCTTGAGGTGACCGTTCATCATAAGGCAGAACTGATTAATCTGCGCTTTCTAGCCCTATCAAATCGTGGTTATCGAAATCTTATGAAGCTTTCGAGTCAAAAAATGACAGGTAAAAAGGAATGGACTGATTTTTCCCCTTACCTTGAAGATATTTGCATCATTGTTCCCTACTTTCAGGAAATAGTTAATTTGGATTTGGGACATGACTACTATATCGGAGTGTATCCAGATACAGCTCAGTCGAATTTTTCTCACCCCATTCTCCCACTTTATCGTGTTAATTCTTTCGAAGCTGAGGATTTAGAAACGCTCCAAATGCTCAAGGCGATTAAGGAAAATGTGACCTTGCGAGAGGTGGATGTTCAAGCTCAACAAGGCTTGTTTTTACCTGCTGACCGTTTAGAACAGATTTTTTTAGAGAAATTTCCACTCGCGCTTGAAAATCTTGCAAGATTAATCAAGGAAGCTTCCTATGAGATTGATAGTAGTCTCAAGCTTCCACGCTTCAATCCAGAGAGACCAGCTGTTGAAGAGTTGCGTGAAAGAGCAAGAAATGGTTTGCAAGAGAAAGGGCTCCTAAGTCAGCCTTATTTGGCTCGTTTAGAAGAAGAGCTATCTGTGATTCATGACATGGGATTCGATGACTATTTCTTGGTTGTCTGGGACCTCTTACGTTTCGGTCGTTCTCAAGGATATTATATGGGTATGGGACGTGGATCTGCAGTTGGAAGTCTAGTGGCCTATGCCTTAGATATCACTGGTATTGACCCTGTGGCTAAGAATCTCATTTTTGAGCGCTTTTTAAATCGTGAACGTTATACCATGCCCGATATCGATATTGATATTCCCGATATCTATCGTCCTGAATTTATCCGCTATGTTCGTGACCGTTATGGTAGTATTCACGCTGCTCAGATTGTTACTTACTCAACCTTTGGTGCCAAACAGGCTATCCGAGATGTTTTTAAACGGTATGGTGTTCCCGAGTATGAGTTGACATCTATAACCAAAAAAATTGGTTTCAAAGATACCTTAACAAGTGCCTATGAAGGGAATCTAGGATTTAGACAACTGATTCAAGGTAAGATTGAGTACCAAAAGGCTTTTGAAATTGCTAAAAAGATAGAAGGCTATCCTCGGCAAACTTCCATCCACGCTGCTGGTGTCGTGATTAGTGATAAAAATCTAACAGACTATATTCCTCTTAAGTATGGAGAGGATATGCTCATTACCCAGTATGATGCTCATGGAGTTGAAGGAAATGGTTTGCTCAAGATGGATTTCTTGGGCTTAAGAAACCTAACTTTCGCTCAAAAAATGCAGGAGCTCTTATTTGAAACTCAAGGAATTCAGTTAAGGATTGAGGATATTGACCTTGAGGATAGGGAAACTTTAGCCCTCTTTGCAGCTGGGAAGACCAAGGGGATTTTTCAGTTTGAACAACCTGGAGCTATCCGTTTATTGAAACGAGTGAAGCCACAAAACTTTGAAGAAGTAGTAGCAACAACTTCTTTAAACCGACCAGGTGCGAGCGACTATATTGATAACTTTGTGGCTCGAAAACATGGTAAAGAAAAGGTAACAGTTCTGGACCCAGTTTTGGAAGATATTCTGGCTCCAACTTATGGCATTATGCTTTACCAAGAACAGGTGATGCAAGTAGCTCAGCGTTATGCTGGCTTTAGTCTTGGAAAGGCCGATATTTTACGTCGGGCTATGGGAAAAAAGAATGCTGCCGAGATGCACCGAATGGAGGAGAGTTTTATCCAAGGTGCCCTCGAAAAAGGTCATGGAAAGGAACAGGCTCAGCAGGTTTTTGCTGTCATGGAAAAATTTGCTGGTTATGGTTTCAACCGATCGCATGCTTATGCTTATGCGGCTTTAGCCTTCCAGCTTGCTTACTTTAAAACACATTACCCAGAAATCTTTTATCAAGTTATGCTCAACTATGCCAGTGGAGATTATATTCTCGATGCCCTTGAAATGGACTTTGAACTGACACCACTTTCTATCAATACAATTCCGTATCTGGATAAATTGACAGACAAGACTATCTACTTGGGACTTAAGAGTATCAAGGGGATGCCTCGAGATTTTGCCTATTGGATTTTAGAGAATCGTCCTTTTAGTAGTGTCGAAGATTTTGTCACTCGCTTGCCTAAAAATTATCAGAAGTTGAGTCTTTTAACTCCCCTAGTCGAGATTGGTTTATTCGATAGTTTTGAAAAAAATCGCCAAAAAATCTTATCCAACTTACCTACTTTATTTATTTTTGTGGAAGAATTGGGTAGTTTATTTGCAGATAATAGCTACAATTGGCTTGAGAGTGAGGATTTTACGCAAGTCGAAAAGTTTCGTAAGGAACAGGAGTGGCTTGGAGTCGGTATCAGTCCGCATCCCTTACTGATTTTAGCAAAGAATCCCCTCTATCCAATTGTGAGTTTGTCTGAACTATCTGAAGGACAGACAGCTACAGTACTCGTTGAGATACAGTCTATCCGAGTAATCAGAACTAAAAAAGGTGAAAATATGGCCTTTTTGAAAGTTAGTGATAGCAAATCAAATTTGGAAGTTACTGTTTTTTCTGACCAGTATCGCCAATTTAACAATCTCTTACATGAAGGAAGATTTTACTACCTTAATGGAAAAGTACAGGCAAGAGATGGTCGCCTTCAATTAGTATTAAATAATTTAAAAGAAGCAGTGAGTGAACGATTTTGGATTCAGGCTGCTGATCATGAACATGATTCTGAAATTTATCATATTTTAGAACAATACAAGGGACAAATTCCAGTCATTATACGCTACGAAAATGAACAAAAAAATGTTCTTTTGCCGGGCTATTTTGTTGCAAAAGATGTTAGTTTGCAGGAATCTTTGAGTCAAATAACTATGAAAACGATTTATCGTTAAAAATCAATGAAAATAAAAGAATTTTAACTTTAATTGTGGTATAATCAGTTAGAATGTTAAAAGAAAAAGGAGCAAAACCAAATGAAACGTATTGCTGTTTTGACTAGTGGTGGAGACGCCCCTGGTATGAATGCTGCCATCCGTGCAGTTGTTCGTCAAGCAATCTCAGAAGGAATGGAAGTTTTTGGTATCTATGATGGATACGCTGGTATGGTTGCTGGTGAGATTTATCCACTTGATGCTGCTTCAGTAGGAGACATCATTTCACGTGGTGGTACTTTCCTTCACTCTGCTCGTTATCCTGAGTTTGCAAAACTCGAAGGTCAACTTAAAGGGATTGAGCAGTTGAAAAAACACGGTATCGAAGGTGTCGTGGTTATCGGTGGTGACGGTTCTTATCACGGAGCTATGCGCTTGACTGAGCATGGATTCCCTGCTATCGGACTTCCAGGAACAATCGATAACGATATCGTAGGTACTGATTTCACAATCGGATTTGATACTGCAGTTACAACTGCAATGGATGCCATCGATAAGATTCGTGATACCTCATCAAGTCACCGTCGTACTTTCGTAGTTGAAGTTATGGGACGTAATGCTGGAGATATTGCTCTTTGGGCTGGTATTGCCACTGGTGCTGATGAAATTATCATCCCTGAAGAAGGCTTCAAGATGGAAGACATCGTAGCAAGTATCAAAGCTGGATATGAACACGGTAAGAAACACAACATTATCGTTTTGGCAGAAGGTGTTATGTCAGCGGCTGAATTTGGTCAAAAGCTAAAAGAAGCTGGAGATACAAGCGACCTTCGTGTAACTGAACTTGGTCATATCCAACGTGGTGGATCTCCAACTGCTCGTGACCGTGTATTGGCGTCACGCATGGGTGCACATGCTGTTAAACTTCTTAAACAAGGAATCGGTGGTGTCGCTGTTGGTATTCGCAATGAGAAAATGGTTGAAAATCCAATTCTTGGAACTGCAGAAGAAGGAGCTTTGTTTAGCCTAACAGCTGATGGTAAGATTGTTGTTAACAACCCTCATAAAGCTGACCTTGAACTTTCTGCTTTGAACAAGAGCTTGTCATAATCAACTTTAACTAAACTGGTAAAATGACCATAAAAGGTCAAATTATATAAAGGAGTCACAAAAATCATGAACAAACGTGTAAAAATCGTTGCAACTTTGGGTCCTGCGGTAGAAATCCGTGGTGGTAAAAAATTTGGTGATGACGGATACTGGGGTGAAAAACTTGACGTTGAAGCTTCAGCTAAAAACATTGCTCAATTGATTGAAGCAGGAGCTAACACTTTCCGTTTCAACTTCTCACACGGTGACCACCAAGAACAAGGTGACCGTATGGCAACTGTTAAACTTGCAGAAAAACTTGCAGGTAAAAAAGTTGGTTTCCTTCTTGACACTAAAGGACCAGAAATCCGTACTGAATTGTTTGAAGGTGAAGCTAAAGAGTACTCATACAAAACTGGTGAAAAAATCCGTGTTGCAACTAAACAAGGAATCAAATCAACTCGTGAAGTGATTGCTTTGAACGTTGCTGGAGCTCTTGACATCTATGATGACGTTGAAGTTGGTCGCCAAGTATTGGTTGACGATGGTAAACTTGGTCTTCGTGTTGTAGAAAAAGACGATGCAACTCGTGAATTTGTCGTTGAAGTTGAAAACGACGGTGTAATCGCTAAACAAAAAGGTGTAAACATCCCTAACACTAAAATTCCTTTCCCAGCTCTTGCTGAACGTGATAACGCTGATATCCGCTTCGGTCTTGAACAAGGTATCAACTTCATCGCGATCTCATTCGTACGTACTGCAAAAGACGTTAACGAAGTTCGTGCAATCTGTGAAGAAACTGGTAACGGTCACGTTCAATTGTTCGCTAAAATCGAAAACCAACAAGGTATCGATAACTTGGACGAAATCATTGAAGCTGCTGACGGTATCATGATCGCTCGTGGTGACATGGGTATCGAAGTACCATTTGAAATGGTTCCAGTTTACCAAAAAATGATCATCACTAAAGTGAACGCTGCTGGTAAAGTTGTTATCACTGCAACAAACATGCTTGAAACAATGACTGAAAAACCACGTGCAACTCGTTCAGAAGTATCAGACGTATTTAACGCTGTTATCGACGGAACTGATGCTACAATGCTTTCAGGTGAGTCAGCAAATGGTAAATACCCACTTGAGTCTGTTCGTACAATGGCAACTATCGATAAGAACGCTCAAACTCTTCTTAACGAGTACGGACGTTTGAACTCAGATTCATTTGAACGTAACTCTAAGACAGAAGTTATGGCTTCAGCAGTTAAAGACGCTACAAACTCAATGGACATCAAATTGGTTGTAACTCTTACTAAGACTGGTCACACAGCACGTTTGATCTCTAAATATCGTCCAAATGCTGATATCTTGGCATTGACATTTGACGAATTGACAGAACGTGGATTGATGTTGAACTGGGGTGTTATCCCAATGTTGACAGAAGCTCCATCATCAACTGATGACATGTTTGAAATTGCAGAACGTAAAGCAGTTGAAGCAGGTCTTGTACAATCTGGTGACGATATCGTTATCGTTGCAGGTGTGCCACTTGGTGAAGCAGTTCGTACTAACACAATGCGTATCCGCACTGTACGTTAATCTAACATTAAAAAGCCTATCATATCAAGCTTTCTAGCTTGTGTGATAGGTCTTTTTTTGTGACGAGGGGCAAAATATATCATTTTCCTTTCAATGCTAAGGTATAAACTACAGTTTGCCCTGTAACTTTTGCTGTAATTAAAGATTTCATTGGTCATCTTTGTATCTTTATGACTAAACTTAGCTAGGATTTTTTGGATAATAAGTCTATAAGTGTATGATTGAGGCTTGAGCTTATTGATGTTTGTGCAGAAAGGTTTGCTAAAAGATAGGGTTTAGTAGAGTTTAGGAAAATAAAAAAAGCTCTCTGGAAAAACCAGAAAGCTTTGAGAGGCATCTCCATGTGAGAAACAGGTTCACACAATTTCTCAAGGTCCGCTCCTGCGTTATGACCTCCTTTGCTCAATAGTAGCTCTCGCTACATATCGACTCATCGCAAGTTTTATTTTACTATAAGGTCAATAAAATGTCAATAAAAAAAGTTCCTATACCAAGGAACTGATGAACAATGCTAATTGCCGGGATCGAACCGGCGACCTCATCCTTACCATGGATGCGCTCTGCCTACTGAGCTAAATCAGCTTACTTAAAAAGTATACTATAGAATCAAATCTTTGTCAATAAAATGTTTTATTTAAAAGTAATCAGCTGTCAGTCAAACTAAAATGGCTTAAGAGAATATCCCTCAGCCATTTTATTCTAACCCAATTGATTTTGTTTTTTTTCTGGATTCCAGATAAAACTTGCAATAAAGCTAAAGATGATGGTAATAATCGCAACTAAGACAGCAAGAATCAGTGCTGGTATGCGAATAAACCACCACAAAGGATTTGGTTTTTTGTTATTGTGCCATTGTTTTGTTTCCTCATCCAGACGTTGGAATTCTGATTGGATACGTTCAGCAACCATCTCAATTCCTTCATCATTCATTTTCTTAATGTCTGAGATATCGATAGGATTTCCGAAGTTCATATCGACACGTTCACGACTGATGAGTCCTTTTAAGGTCATTGGACCAGTGTAAGTAACTGGCATGATGCGAACCTTGGCCATTTTAGCAATCAGAGCTACGCCCCCTTTGACATCGTTAGAATGACGACTACCACTTGGAAACATGATGAGAGATCGGTCGCTCTTTTTAAGGACATTGATAGGATATTTGATAGCCGAAGCGCTAGGATTCTCCCGATCAATAGGAAAGGCACCACACATACGGATCCACCAACCAAAGATTCGATTAGAGAACAGTTCCTTTTTAGCCATAAAGACAAATTGCTTTGGTTTGGTCGCAAATGCCATGTAGACAGGATCCCACCAAGTACGATGGGGAGCAACTAGGATATAGTTTTCATCTTGACTCGGAATTTTATCAGTATTATGATAGTGAGCATTACCGTTGATAGACCAAAGAATCAACATAACGAGCCCACGAAGATAAGTATAAAACATGGTGTCTCCTTCAATTTTCTTTCTTTTATTATACCTTATCATACTAGGACAAGCAAATGTTTTTTTGTTTAGGCTGAATTGCTCTTCATATGAAATTAGAATTATTTTTAAAAAAATGATATGATAGAATTTATGGATAAAAATAAAATTATAGGCTTAAGCCAATCAGAAGTTAATGAACGTCAGAAACAGGGACAGGTCAATGATTTCAAAGCATCAGCTAGTACCAGTACTTGGCAGATTGTAAAACGAAATGTCTTTACTCTCTTCAATGCTTTAAACTTTGCTATTGCATTAGCGCTCGCTTTTGTTCAAGCCTGGAGCAACCTGGTTTTCTTTGCGGTTATCTGTTTTAATGCTTTTTCAGGAATTGTAACCGAGCTACGTGCCAAGCATATGGTTGATAAACTCAATCTCTTGAATAAAGAAAAGATTACGACTATTCGTGATGGACAAGAGATTGCTTTAGACCCTGAAGAGCTTGTTTTGGATGATGTGATTCGCTTGTCTGCAGGGGATCAAATTCCAAGTGATGCGATTGTATTAGAAGGCTTTGCAGAAGTCAATGAAGCCATGTTAACGGGCGAGAGCGACTTGGTGCAAAAAGAAGTAGAAGACTTAATGCTGTCCGGTAGTTTTCTTGCCAGTGGCTCTGTCTTTGCTCGAGTTCATCATGTAGGGGCAGATAACTATGCAGCTAAACTCATGCTTGAAGCTAAAACAGTTAAACCAATCAATTCTCGTATCATGAAATCGCTAGACCAGCTAGCAGGCTTTACTGGAAAAATTATCATTCCTTTTGGTATTGCTCTCTTGCTTGAAGCCTTGGTCTTGAAAGGTTTACCACTGAAGTCTTCTGTAGTGAATTCCTCTACAGCTCTTTTGGGAATGTTGCCTAAGGGGATTGCTCTCTTGACCATTACCTCTCTTTTAACCGCTGTTATCAAGCTTGGTTTGAAAAAGGTCTTGGTGCAGGAGATGTACTCTGTTGAAACCCTTGCGCGCGTGGATATGCTCTGCTTGGATAAGACAGGTACCATCACCCAAGGTAAGATGCAGGTTGAGACTGTTCTTCCTCTTACTCAAGTTTATGATCAAAATGCTATTGCTGACATACTAACTAGCTATATATCCCACAGTGAGGATAAAAATCCAACTGCTCAAGCTATTCGAAAGCGTTTTGTGGGAGAAGTAGCTTATCCGATGATTTCAAGTCTTCCATTTTCAAGCGATCGTAAATGGGGAGCAATGGAGTTGGAAGGTCTTGGAACTGTTTTTCTAGGCGCACCAGAGATGTTATTGAATGCTGAAGTTCCTGAGGCTAGAGAAGCTCTCGAACGAGGATCTCGTGTCTTAGTTCTGGCCCTCAGTCAAGAAAAACTTGATCACCACAAACCGCAGAAACCATCGGATATGCAGGCCTTGGCTTTGCTTGAGATTCTAGATCCAATCCGAGAAGGGGCAGCTGAAACTCTAGACTATCTTCGTTCTCAGGAAGTGGGGCTGAAAATTATCTCTGGTGATAATCCAGTTACTGTTTCAAGTATTGCTCAAAAAGCTGGTTTTGCAGACTACCACAGCTACGTAGATTGCTCGAAAATTACTGATGAAGAGTTGATTGCCATGGCTGAGGAAACAGCGATTTTCGGACGTGTCTCTCCTCATCAAAAGAAACTGATCATCCAAACGTTGAAAAAAGCAGGTCATACTACAGCCATGACAGGAGACGGTGTCAATGATATTCTAGCTCTTCGTGAGGCAGACTGTTCCATCGTTATGGCTGAAGGAGATCCAGCGACTCGTCAGATTGCAAATCTGGTCCTCTTGAACTCAGACTTTAATGATGTCCCTGAGATTCTCTTTGAAGGTCGTCGTGTGGTCAATAACATTGCCCACATTGCTCCAATTTTCTTGATTAAGACAATCTATTCTTTCTTGTTAGCAGTTATCTGTATTGCAAGTGCATTGTTGGGACGTACTGAATGGATTCTGATTTTCCCATTTATTCCGATTCAGATTACCATGATTGACCAGTTTGTGGAAGGATTCCCACCGTTCGTATTGACCTTTGAGCGAAATATTAAACCAGTCGAACAAAACTTCCTCAGAAAATCCATGCTCCGTGCACTACCAAGTGCCTTGATGGTAGTCTTTAGTGTTCTCTTTGTTAAAATTTTTGGAACAAGTCAAGGTTGGTCAGCGATTGAAATTTCGACACTTCTGTACTATCTACTAGCCTCAATTGGCTTCTTATCAGTAGTTAGAGCTTGCTTGCCATTTAGTCTATGGCGTGTCCTCTTGATTATTTGGTCAGTTGGTGGCTTCCTTGGAACTGCTCTTTTTCCAAGAATCCAAAAACTACTTGAAATTTCAACACTGACAGGACAAACATTACCTGTCTATGGTGTCATGATGTTGATCTTTGCTATCATTTTCATCCTGACAAGTCGTTATCAAGCTAAAAGATAAAGAAAGGCTGCAATCCATGATTGCGGTCTTTTTAGGAGCAGGATTGCCAGATAAAATATGGTATAATAAAGGGAAATAGAGTTTTTGAAAGTGAGAAAAAATGATTTCGAAGAGATTAGAAACGGTGGCTTCTTTTGTTCCCCAAGGAGCCGTTTTGCTAGATGTAGGAAGCGATCATGCTTATCTACCCATTGAATTGGTTGAAAAAGGTCATATCGATCGTGCCATTGCAGGAGAGGTTGTAGAAGGTCCCTATCAATCTGCAGTAAAAAATGTTGAAAGTCACGGATTAGCTGAGAAAATCCAGGTTCGTTTAGCCAATGGTTTAGCAGCATTTGAAGAAAGTGACCAGGTTTCTGTCATCACTATTGCAGGAATGGGTGGTCGCTTGATTGCTACGATATTAGAAGAAGGATTAGACAAACTTGCCAATGTTGAGCGTTTGATTCTTCAACCCAATAATCGTGAAGATGAGTTGCGTTCTTGGTTACAAGAACACGGTTTTCAAATCATAGCAGAAAGCATTCTAGAAGAAGCTGGGAAATTCTACGAGATCATAGTTGCAGAAGCTGGTAAAATGAATCTATCAGCCACTGATGTCCGCTTTGGCCCATTCTTGTCCAAAGAAGTCAGTCCAGTCTTCATCCAAAAATGGCAAAAAGAAGCTGCTAAGCTTGAGTTTGCCCTTAGTCAAATTCCAGAAAAAAATCAAGAAGAACGTCAGGTTCTAGCAGATAAAATTCAAGCCATTAAGGAGGTGCTCCATGAAAGCAAGTGAAGTGATTAAGCGTTATGAAGCCTATTGCCCACAAGAATTTTCTATGGAAGGTGATAGTCGTGGTTTGCAAATTGGCACCCTAGACAAGGAAATTCAAAAGGTCATGGTTGCCCTTGATATCCGTGAAGAGACAGTCGCTGAAGCTATTGATAGGGGTGTTGATTTGATTATCGTTAAGCACGCCCCTATCTTTCGTCCAATCAAGGACTTGGTAGCTAGTCGTCCTCAAAATCAGATTTATATCAATCTCATCAAGCATGATATCGCCGTCTACGTCAGTCATACTAATATTGATATTGTTGAAAATGGTCTCAATGACTGGTTCTGCCAACTGTTAGATATTAAAGATACAACCTATATACAGGAAACAGGTCCTGAACGTGGGATTGGCCGTATTGGAACTATTAGACCTCAAACATTTAAGGGATTTGCTGACCATGTTAAGGAAGTCTTTGGTCTAGATAGCCTTCGTATGGTGTATTATCAAGAGAAGGATTTGCAAAAGACAATCTCAAGAGTGGCTATCTGTGGTGGCAGTGGGCAATCTTTCTATTCTGATGCTTTAGCAAAAGGAGCAGATCTTTATATCACTGGTGATATTTATTATCATACTGCCCAGGATATGTTATCTGACGGTTTGCTGGCATTAGATCCAGGCCACTATATCGAAGTGCTTTTTGTGGAAAGAATTGCAGCGCTCTTGAACGAATGGAAGGAAGAGAATGCTTGGTTGCTAGAAGTAGTCGCAAGTCAGGCTTCTACCAATCCATTCCATCATATCTAGTTAGAAGGTAAAGACAATGAAAAAAGTTGCCATTGTAGGAGCAGGAATTGTAGGGGCAACAGCTGCCTACTATCTCTCTAAGGAAACAGATGTCGAAGTAACTGTCTTTGATCATGGGTACGGACAAGCTACCAAGGCAGCGGCAGGAATCATCAGTCCTTGGTTCTCTAAACGACGTAATAAAGCTTGGTACAAGATGGCTCGCCTAGGAGCAGACTTTTATGTAGATTTATTAGCTGATTTAGAAAAAACTGGTCAAAAGGTTGATTTCTACCAGCGCTCAGGAGTCTTCCTTCTCAAAAAAGATGATTCCAAGCTCGAGGAACTCTATGACTTAGCCTTGCAACGTAGAGATGAATCTCCCTTAATTGGCGAATTAGCCATTTTGGACCAAGCTGCTGCAAGCAGCCTATTCCCTGGTCTAAAGGGATTTGAGAGATTGCTCTATGCTTCTGGAGGAGCTCGAGTAGATGGGCAACTCCTAGTGAGTCGTTTACTGGATGCCAGTCAGGTTAAGGTCGTAAAGAAAGAGGTTAGTCTAACTCCTTTATTATCAGGCTATCAGATAGACAATCAAATGTTTGATCAAGTAATTTTATCTACGGGAGCTTGGCTTGGACACATTTTGGAGCCTTTAGGCTATGAGGTGGATGTTCGTCCTCAAAAAGGTCAACTTAGAGATTATCAGGTTGATTTAGACATGGCAAGCTATCCTGTTGTCATGCCGGAAGGTGAGTGGGATTTGATACCATTTCCTGGAGGTAAGTTATCTCTAGGAGCTACCCATGAGAATGACATGGGATTTGATCTTACAGTCGATAAAAATTTGCTCCAACAAATGGCGGAGGCGGCGAGTCCATTTTATCCAGCCCTGGCTGAGGCAATTTTATCTGGTGAACGTGTGGGTATTCGGGCTTATACGAGTGACTTTTCTCCATTTTTCGGACAGGTTCCAAACTTATCAGGAATCTATACAGCAAGTGGTCTAGGATCTTCAGGATTAACGACTGGTCCTATTATCGGTTATCATCTAGCTCAAATGCTTCAGGGGAGAAGTGGTGTATTAGATCCAGCAGATTATCCGACTGAAAGATACATTAAAAAGAAACAATAGTAAAACTTTTACCTAGTTTTTACGATAGTGTTAGGAAAGTAAATGAC
The DNA here is from genome assembly GCF_040888305.1 of Streptococcus fermentans. Lineage (NCBI taxonomy): Bacteria > Bacillati > Bacillota > Bacilli > Lactobacillales > Streptococcaceae > Streptococcus > Streptococcus fermentans. The sequence continues at coordinate 77,750 of NZ_JBFNFG010000007.1, forward strand.
TTTCCCTATCAAAAATGGTAAAATGAAAAAAATAATCCAAGAATTGAGGAAATGAAATGCAAGAAAAAATTCTGGTAACGGGTGGAGCTGGTTTTATCGGAACTCACACTGTCATCGAACTGGTCCAAGCTGGACACCAAGTAGTTGTCGTGGATAATTTGGTAAATAGTAGCCGTAAAAGTCTTGAAGTAGTCGAAAGAATCACTGGGGTAGAAATTCCTTTTTACGAAGCTGATATTCGTGATACAGATACACTTCGTGATATTTTCAAACATGAAGAACCAACAGGAGTCATCCATTTTGCTGGTTTGAAGGCTGTAGGGGAATCTACACGTATCCCACTTGCCTACTATGATAACAATATCGCTGGAACTGTCAGTCTCTTGAAAGTTATGGAAGAGACAAACTGTAAGAATATCATCTTCAGTTCATCAGCAACTGTTTATGGAGATCCTCATACAGTCCCAATCTTAGAAGATTTCCCTCTTTCAGCTACTAACCCTTATGGTCGTACCAAGCTAATGCTTGAAGAAATCTTGACAGATATCTATAAAGCCGATTCAGAATGGAACGTTGTGTTGCTTCGTTATTTCAATCCAATCGGTGCACATAAGAGTGGTGACTTAGGTGAAAATCCAAACGGTATTCCAAATAACCTTCTTCCATATGTGACACAAGTCGCAGTTGGTAAGTTGGAACAAGTTCAGGTCTTTGGAGATGACTATGATACAGAAGATGGAACAGGTGTTCGTGACTATATCCACGTCGTTGACTTAGCCAAAGGGCACGTTGCAGCACTTAAGAAACTTCAAAAGGGTTCAGGTCTAAATATTTACAACCTTGGTACAGGGAAAGGCTATTCTGTCCTTGAAATTATCCAAAATATGGAAAAAGCAGTCGGACGTCCTATTCCATACCGTATTGTTGAACGTCGCCCAGGTGATATTGCAGCTTGCTACTCAGATCCAGCAAAAGCTAAGGAAGAGCTAGGATGGGAAGCAGAACTTGGTATTACAGAAATGTGTGAAGACGCATGGCGTTGGCAAAGCAAGCATCCAAATGGATTTGAAGATTAAGATGATGATTTCAATCATAGTCCCATGTTTAAACGAAGAGGAAGTACTTCCTCTTTTTTATCAAACTCTTGAAGCACTGATCCCAGATTTGGAAACAGAAATCGAATACATTTTTGTAGATGATGGTTCGATTGATAAGACTTTGGACCTTTTAAAGGTTTATCTAGAGAAAAATCCTGCAGTACATTATATCTCTTTCTCGCGTAATTTTGGGAAGGAAGCGGCCATATATGCAGGTTTACAACAAGCGACAGGGGACTTGGTGGTGGTTATGGATGCAGACCTTCAGGATCCCCCAAGCCTCTTGCTTGTGATGAAAAATTTACTAGACCAGAATCCAGATTTGGACTGCGTTGGAACTCGCAGAACCAGTCGAGAAGGAGAACCCTTTTTACGTAGTTGCTGCGCCGATCTTTTTTATCATTTTATGCAAAAAATTAGCCCAGTAGCCCTTCCATCGGGTGTCCGTGATTTTCGGATGATGAGAAGATCAGTTGTGGATGCAGTGTTAGAATTGACAGAATACAATCGCTTTTCCAAAGGACTCTTTGCCTGGGTTGGTTTCCATACTCACTATTTAGAATACCCTAATGTTGAAAGGCAGGCAGGTAAGACAAGTTGGAGTTTTAGACAACTCTTTTTCTACTCTATCGAAGGGATTGTGAATTTTTCAGATTTCCCTTTAATATTAGCCTTTGTTGCTGGTCTTTCGTCGTGTTTTCTGGCTTTAGTGATGACCTTGTTTGTAGTTGTCCGTACTCTCGTACTGGGCAATCCAACTTCTGGTTGGACTTCTCTGATGGCTGTCATTCTATTTCTTGGTGGTGTCCAATTATTGACGATTGGGATTCTCGGAAAATATATCAGTAAAATTTATATGGAAACGAAAAAAAGACCCCTCTATCTGATAAAAGAACAGAGTGAGTCATGATAAGATTTACTAAAAATAAGTCCTTCAAAAGACTATAATTTTCTGGAAAAATATGCTAAACTAGAGGAAGTGGGATTTGGAAATTGAATCACCACTGATGACAAATTAATCTTTGATGAGCGCGCGAGTAGGACACTGTTTTACAGCTTCCAGTAGTTCTTCACTAGCTGGGATGTCTCTCTCTAGTTGATTAGGATCATCATAGAAACGCACAATACCATTATCATGGTAATCAAATAAATCAGAATAGGTTTGGCATAGCCCGCAGGCAATGCATCGTTCAGGTATAAGTGTGATTTTCATATTTATATTGTAATAAGAAATTAGAAAAAAAACAAGGAGTAAGGTATGGAAAAGGAACCATGGCAAGAAGATATTTACGACATCGAGGAAAGTCGTTCGGAACGCAGAAGCAGAGGAAATAAGGAATCAGGAGTAGGAGCTAATCGTATTTTAACGATTTTGGCTTGTATTTTCTTTGTTATCGTTGTCGGAATGATTGCTATTCTAATCTACCTGTCATCTGGTGGTAGTGATCGTACGGCAGCCTTGAAAGATTTTCATGATTCTTCTGCGCCTAAGGTAGAGGAAGTTTCTTCAACATCATCAAGTAGTTCAGTTGAAGCATCAAGTTCTGAAGCAGAATCAACTTCTTCAAGTAGTTCAGAGGAACACACAAATGCTGAGGGAACCATTACTGTCCTTGCAGGTGAAGGTGAGGCAGCTATTGCAGCTAGAGCAGGCATTTCTATTGCCCAGCTTGAAGCCTTGAACCCTGGTCATATGTCTTCAGGAACTTGGTTTGCAAATCCTGGTGATGTCCTTAAGACAAGATAGGAGTTAGAATGAAAACAATTCAGATCGCTATTGATGGTCCAGCTTCAAGTGGTAAGAGTACAGTAGCAAAGATTATCGCTAAGGACTTTGGCTATACTTATCTGGATACAGGTGCCATGTATCGTGCTGCGACTTACATTGCTTTAAACAACCAAGTAAGTCCAGAAGAGTCATCTCGACTTCTTGAATTATTGGAACAATACCCGATTAGTTTTGGTCGTGCCGAAACAGGAGAACAGCTTGTTTTTGTTGGAGACGTTGATGTTACCAATCCAATCCGAGAAAATGAAGTAACTAATGCTGTATCAGCTTTTGCAGCTATTCCAGCTATTCGTGAAAAATTGGTAGCCCTCCAGCAAGAAATTGCCCAACAAGGCGGAATCGTCATGGATGGTCGAGATATTGGTACAGTGGTCTTGCCTAAGGCTGAATTGAAGATTTTTCTTGTTGCTTCAGTGGATGAGCGTGCAGAACGACGTTATAAGGAAAATCTTTCAAAGGGGATCGAAACAGATTTGGAAACTTTGAAAGAAGAGATTGCTGCGCGTGATTATAAAGATAGTCATCGTGAAACTTCTCCTCTTAAGCAGGCAGATGATGCAATCTATCTGGACACGACAGGACTAAGTATTTTAGAAGTTGTCGAAAAAATTAAATCAGAAGCAGTCAAACATTTTTAATTTGAAATTTTAACCGATTGACCACGATAGTGGTGAGTCGGTTTTTTAGCAATTTGTCAAATTTTTAATTTTAAGGTATAATAGTCTTTGTTAACAAAAATTTGACAATCAAACCATCATGAAAATAGAAGGAGATAAAATGAACAATCTACCAAATTGCCCAAAATGTAATTCAGAATATGTCTATGAAGACGGAGCCTTGCTAGTCTGTCCAGAGTGTGCCTACGAATGGAATCCTGCTGAGCAAGCTGAGGTTGAAGACGGCCTTGTTGCCATCGACGCTAATGGAAATAAATTGGCTGACGGTGATACAGTAACCTTGATCAAGGACCTTAAGGTCAAAGGTGCTCCAAAAGACCTTAAGCAAGGGACACGTGTTAAAAATATCCGTATTGTTGAAGGTGACCACAACATCGATTGTAAGATTGATGGATTTGGTGCTATGAAATTAAAATCAGAATTTGTTAAAAAGATCTAATCATGATTAAAAACAAAAAAGTAATATTTTATAGTCGTATCTTTTTATTTATTGCAGCCTTTACTGGTGTATACTTGGAGATTACCAAACGCGGTGGTTTAGGGATGTTGCTTTACTACACAGTACTTTCTAACCTTTTGGTTGTACTCTTTACAGGTTATCTTTTGTTAAAGATGCGTAGTGGTGGTGATAGTTGGCAGAGTCCTGGTATTCTACGTCTCAAAGGTGGCGTCACTATGAGTATTATGATTACTTGTGTCATCTATCATTTCATGCTGGCTCCTTTGACGACAGATTTTTACCGTTTGGAGAATTTCCTTTGCCATTACATTGTCCCTCTCTGGTTTTTAGCAGATACAATTATTTTTGACAAGAGTCGCCAATATAAGTTGGTTGATCCCATGCTTTGGACTAGTCTTCCTTTGCTTTATATGATTTTTGCCCTCTTAAACGGTTTTGTTCTAAAGATGGACGTTCCTAACGCTAAGGATAGTCCCTTCCCTTATTTCTTCTTGAATGCCAATAAATATGGTTGGGGATTTGTCTTTAGATGGGCAGCCATTATCTTTGTTGCCTACATGGTTTCAGGATATCTGTTTTATCTTGTTAAAAACATTAAAAAATCTAAGAAATAAGAGTACCTTATATGGGTACTTTTTTTGATGATTGATATAATTGTACCCGGACAAATCATTTTTTTTTATCTTGTTCTTGAGTCATTTCTACCTTACAATAAAACTGTAGCTACCAATACAACTATTGAGGAAGAGAAAATGACTGAAAATCGTTATGAATTAAATAAAAATTTGGCACAGATGCTTAAAGGTGGCGTCATTATGGATGTTCAAAATCCTGAACAAGCAAGAATTGCAGAGGCTGCAGGTGCAGCAGCGGTTATGGCCTTGGAGCGAATCCCAGCGGATATTCGTGCAGCTGGTGGTGTCTCTCGCATGAGCGATCCAAAGATGATCAAGGAAATCCAAGAAGCAGTCAGCATTCCAGTTATGGCTAAGGTTCGAATTGGGCATTTTGTTGAAGCTCAGATTTTAGAAGCCATCGAGATTGACTATATCGATGAGAGTGAAGTGTTATCTCCAGCTGATGATCGTTTCCATGTGGACAAGAAAGAATTTCAAGTTCCTTTTGTTTGTGGTGCAAAAGACTTGGGTGAAGCCTTGCGTCGTATCGCTGAAGGAGCATCGATGATTCGTACAAAAGGGGAGCCAGGAACAGGAGACATCGTTCAGGCAGTTCGCCATATGCGTATGATGAATCAAGAAATCCGTCGCATTCAAAATCTCCGTGAAGATGAACTCTATGTCGCGGCAAAAGAACTCCAAGTTCCAGTAGAATTAGTTCAATACGTCCACGAACATGGGAAATTACCAGTTGTCAATTTTGCAGCTGGAGGTGTCGCAACACCAGCGGACGCTGCTCTTATGATGCAGCTAGGTGCAGAAGGCGTCTTTGTCGGATCTGGAATTTTCAAGTCAGGGGATCCTGTCAAACGTGCGGCAGCAATTGTCAAGGCTGTTACCAACTATCAAAATCCTCAAATTCTGGCTGAAATCTCTGAAGATTTAGGAGAAGCCATGGTAGGTATCAACGAGAACGAGATTCAAATTCTCATGGCTGAGCGAGGAAAATAGATGAAAATCGGAATATTGGCCTTGCAAGGTGCCTTTGTAGAGCATGAGAAAGTCCTTGCCAAACTAGGAGTTGAAAGTATTGAATTGCGAAATCTTGAAGACTTTCAACAACATCAGAGTGACTTGTCAGGTTTGATTTTACCTGGCGGTGAGTCGACAGCTATGGGAAAACTATTACGTGACCAGCAAATGCTACTTCCTCTAAGAGAGGCTATTCTCAATGGTTTACCAGTCTTTGGAACTTGTGCAGGTTTGATTTTGCTAGCGAGACAAATCACTTCTCAAGAGGAAAGTCATCTAGCGACTATGGATATAGTAGTAGAGCGCAATGCCTATGGACGTCAGCTAGGAAGCTTTTATACTGAAGCAGATTGCAAGGGTGTTGGCAAGATTCCCATGACCTTTATCCGTGGACCTATTATTAGTGAAGTTGGTAAGGGTGTTGATGTTCTGGCAGTAGTGAACAATCAAATCGTTGCTGCTCAAGAAAAGAATATGCTAGTGACCTCCTTTCATCCGGAATTGACAAATGATCTTCGCTTGCATGAATACTTTATCAATATGTGCAAATAAAAATAGGTCGGGATTTTCCCGGCCTATTTTTACATGTAATAAACAATGGCAATGTATTGGAGAGCTGAAGCTGCTAGAATGAAGAGATGCCAAATCATATGGAAGTAGGGTTTCTTTTTAGCATAAAATCCAGCACCAACTGTATAGCAAAGCCCACCTGATACCATAAGAGTCCAAAAGATTGGATTTGTTTGACTGATGATTGCTGGTAGGATAGCCACAACTAACCACCCCATAATTAAGTAGAGAATTAGACTAAATTTTTCATTGACTTTTTTGGCAAAGATTTTATAAAGAATACCGAAAATAGTTGTTCCCCATTGGATAGCAATAATCAGGTAACCAAACCAGTTATTCATCAAGGTCAAAACGACAGGAGTATAAGAGCCAGCAATCGCAACATAAATCATGGAATGGTCGATAATGCGCAAGACATACTTATGAGTGGAACCATAAGCCATAGAATGATAGATGGTTGATGAAAGGAACATGAGAAAGAGGCTAATAACGAAAATCGACACCCCAATCGATGATAAAAATCCATGAGCTTCATAACTGTAAGTCGATGAGATAGGGAGCAAAATCAGCATGATAAGTGCCCCTACAGCATGGGTGACACTGTTTGCTATCTCTTCTCCAAAACTAAGGCGCTTGCTAAGTTTAAAACTAGTATTCATTTGTTTCCTCCTCTTCATTTTCTGTATAGACAAGAGCAAGTGTCTGATGATAGAGTTTAACTGTTTGGCAACTTGCTTGGATAATAGGATTAGCTGGGTCAATGTCTTCGTTCATGTAGTCCACAAAAGCGTTGTAAAGTTCTTGTGAGTTAGTCTCTGTGTGTAGGGTATTAAGGGTTTGAGCAATTTCCTGGATTGAAAAAACAGACTTGAGCGTTGTGATAGCAATCAATCGGGCGATTTGTTTGCGTTGGTATTTTTTCTTTTCAGGTTTGGTGATATATCCGTGTTTTACATAGTTGTTCACCATTGATGCAGTTAAACCTTTCTCTTTAGCAAGAGAAATTGGGGAACAAACTTTATTTACATAAAGTAGGACCTGATCCAAATAGAGATCAATGTTTGGAATTTCGTCCCATTCTGGGTAGGAAAAAGTAGTTTTCATTTCCAACTCCTGTTTATCTAGTTTTAATAACTAGATTATAAAATAATAGAAATAAAAAGTCAAGTTTTAACTGCTTGTAGAAACCCTTAAATTATGCTATGATGAGAGAAACTAGTCAGAAAAGAGGAGATAAGATGGAAATTCGTTTAGCCTTTCCAAACGAAGTAGATGCAATTATGCAGGTGATTGAGGGTGCTAAAAAATGCTTGGCGGAAGCTGGTAGCACCCAGTGGCAAAATGGTTACCCAAATGCCGACACGATTATTGAAGATATCATCTCTGGTCAGGCTTATGTAGCCTTGGACGAAGGAGAACTTTTAGCCTATGCAGCAGTGACTAAAAGTCCAGAAAAAGCTTATGAAGCCATTTATAATGGAAGTTGGGAAGGAAGAGAACCAGAATACCTTGTATTTCATCGGATTACGGTTTCTAGAGATGTCCAAGGCCAAGGTGTTGCCCAGACCTTCTTGGAAGGCTTGATTGAAGGCTTTGATTACCTAGATTTTCGTTCAGATACACATGCTAAAAACAAGGCCATGCAACATATCTTTGAAAAGCTTGGTTTTAAACAGGTCGGTAAAGTTCCAGTAGATGGAGAACGCTTGGCCTACCAAAAATTAAAATCAAATGTCTAAGAAGTATGCAAAGATGCTGTATAAGTCTCCGATTGGAATCTTATCTTTGGTAGCAGATGATCACTATCTGTTTGGGATATGGGTTGAGGAAGAGAGTGATTTTGAGAAGGGATTATCTGAAAATGATGTAACTGCTGTTGAAAGTCATCCCATTTTAAATCAATTTGCTAGCTGTTTAGATGCTTATTTTAAAGGACAAAATCAAGATTTGTCTCAGTTACCTTTGGCTCCTGTTGGTAGTGACTTTGAAAAAAGAGTCTGGAACTACTTGAGGGGAATTCCTTTCGGTCAGACTGTTACTTATGGACAAATAGCTAAGGACTTGCAAGTAGCTTCTGCCCAAGCAATCGGAGGAGCAGTAGGGCGCAATCCCTGGTCTATTCTTGTCCCCTGTCACCGTGTGCTAGGTGCTGGAGGACGTCTGACAGGCTATGCTTGGGGACTTGATAAGAAGGCTTGGCTCTTGAATCATGAAGGTGCAAGTTATCAAGAAAATAAAAAATAGAAAGAGAAAAAATGTTAGAATTTATCGAATATCCAAAATGTACAACTTGTAAAAAAGCCAAAAAAGAGTTAGATCAACTCGGATTAGAGTATAAAGATGTTCATATTGTAGAAGAAACTCCGAGTGAAGAAGTCATTTTAAATTGGCTTGAAACTTCAGAATTTGAGTTGAAGCAATTTTTCAATACTAGTGGTATTAAATACCGTGAACTGGGTTTAAAAGACAAGGTTGGAACTTTATCCAAAAAAGAAGCGGCCAAACTCTTGGCCAGTGATGGTATGTTATTAAAACGTCCTATATTAGTGGAGAATGGTGCTGTGAAGCAGATTGGTTATCGTAAAACCTACGACAACTTGGATTTGAAATAGTTTTTTTCTATCTCCTTGATAGGTAAAATATATAACCTCACGCTTTTAAAGTATGATAAACTAGTAGGTAAACAAAGTCTCTTCTGCTCGTAGCAAATATTTTAAATCTAGGCAGAAGTATGATAGAATGATTCATTATCAGGAGAGGATGTTTCTATGAATGTTACAACAATTTTAGCATCAGATTGGTACCAAAACTTGATGCAGTATATTCCAGACGGCAAACTGTTTAGTTTTCGTTCTGTCTTTGATGGGATTCCAAGAATTGTACAACAATTGCCAACAACATTGATGTTGACAGTATTTGGTGCTTTTTTTGGTATAATATTGGCCTTGGTTTTTGCTATTGTAAAAATTAATCGAGTTAGAATTCTTTATCCATTACAAGCATTCTTTGTTAGTTTCTTAAAAGGGACACCAATCCTAGTGCAGTTGATGTTGACTTACTATGGAATTCCTCTAGCATTAAAAGCGTTGAATCAACAATGGGGAACTGCTTTTAATATCAATGCGATTCCAGCTGCAGCTTTTGCCATTGTAGCTTTTGCTTTTAACGAAGCAGCTTACGCTAGTGAAACTATCCGTGCAGCTATTCTTTCTGTTAATCCTGGAGAGATTGAAGCCGCTCGTAGTCTTGGAATGACACGTGCACAAGTTTACCGTCGTGTGATTATTCCAAATGCAGCGGTAGTAGCGACTCCAACCTTGATTAACTCCCTAATCGGTTTGACTAAGGGGACTTCCCTAGCCTTTAGTGCGGGTGTTGTAGAAGTCTTCGCCCAAGCTCAGATTTTGGGTGGTGCCGACTATCGTTACTTCGAACGTTTCATCTCAGTTGCCCTTGTATACTGGGTGGTAAATATCGCTATTGAAAATCTTGGCCGCTTTATTGAGAAAAAAATGGCAATCGAAGCACCAGATAATGCGAAAACAGATGTGAAAGGAGACCTTCGCTAATGATTAAGATTTCAAATTTAAGCAAATCCTTTTCTGGTCAAACCGTCTTGGATCATCTGAATTTAGATATTCAAAAAGGGGAAGTAGTAGCTTTGATTGGTTCCTCAGGAGCGGGGAAGTCAACCTTTCTTCGTAGCCTAAATTATTTGGAAACACCTGATAGTGGAAGTATTCAGATTGATGATTTCAAAGTTGACTTTTCTCAAATTACTCAAGATGAAATCTTGACTCTTCGTCGTAAGTTGTCCATGGTGTTCCAACAGTTCAATTTGTTTGAGCGTAGAACAGCCTTAGACAATGTCAAGGAAGGTTTGGTAGTTGTTAAAAAACTTTCCGACCAAGAAGCAACTAAGATTGCCAAAGAAGAGTTGGCTAAGGTTGGTCTTTCAGATCGTCAACAGCACTATCCTCGCCACTTATCAGGTGGACAAAAACAACGGGTAGCTTTGGCGCGTGCTTTAGCCATGAAGCCAGCAATCTTGCTCTTGGATGAACCTACTTCAGCCCTTGACCCAGAATTGGTTGGTGAGGTAGAAAGATCTATCGCTAATGCAGCTAAATCAGGTCAAACCATGATTTTAGTCAGTCACGATATGTCCTTTGTTTCCCAAGTAGCTGATAAGGTTTTATTCTTGGATAAAGGAAAAATTATCGAGACTGGAACTCCTGATGAGATTATCAACCACCCAAAAGAAGAACGAACAAAAGAATTCTTTGCTAGTTACAAACGAACCTATATTTGATATAATAGAAGATAAGAAAGACTCAGTTGGCTAGGCTAACTGGGTTTGCTCTTTAAAATTAATAGAAAAGAGAGAGAGCATGCTAGTTCAGCTATTTGCTTTGTATTTAGAGAGTTTAGTGTTGACAATTCTACTGGTCTTGATTATTTTAGGACTCTGGATTGGACTTAGAGCTCTGTCTGGGGTTGACAAAACTGCTAAAGCACGTCAAGCCCATCTCTACGATATGATTATGATTGGAGTTTTAACAATTCCAGTATTGTCATTTGCAACCATGAGCATTTTGTTGGTTCTCAAGGCTTAATAGTTGTAAAATGGGATTTAATCCGTTAGAATAAAAATAGTTACAACAAGAAAGAAGGAAAGTGAATGTACGATACGATTATTATCGGTGCAGGGCCTGCTGGGATGACTGCAGCCTTGTACGCAGCACGTAGCAATTTGAAAGTTGCTTTGATTGAAGGTGGACTTCCTGGTGGTCAGATGAATAATACTTCTGACATTGAAAACTATCCAGGTTATGCTAATATCAGTGGTCCTGAATTAGCTGAAAAGATGTTTGAACCTCTTGAAAATCTAGGTGTTGAGCATCTCTATGGCTTCGTTGAAAATGTTGAGGATCATGGCGAATTCAAAAAAGTCGTAACAGACGACCAAGTTTATGAAACTCGCACAGTTATCGTAGCGACTGGTTCTAAGCACCGTCTCTTGGGTGTTCCAGGAGAAGAAGAACTCAATAGTCGTGGAGTTTCTTACTGTGCAGTTTGTGATGGAGCCTTTTTCCGCGACCAGGATTTGTTGGTCGTAGGTGGAGGTGACTCCGCGGTTGAAGAGGCTATCTTCTTAACACGGTTTGCAAAATCTGTTACCATTGTTCACCGTCGAGATGAACTACGTGCCCAAAAGGTCTTGCAAGATCGTGCCTTTGCCAATGAAAAAATCAACTTCATTTGGGATTCTGTCGTTAAAAAAATCAAGGGTGAAAACCGTGTGGAATCGGTTGTGATTGAAAATGTTAAAACAGGTCAGGTGACAGAACAAGCTTTTGGTGGTGTCTTCATCTATGTTGGTTTAGACCCTGTTAGTGACTTTGTCCAAGAGTTGCAGATTCGCGACCAGGCAGGTTGGATTGTGACAGATGATCACATGAAGACAAGTGTTGCAGGTGTCTTTGCAGTTGGGGATGTCCGTCAAAAAGACCTTCGCCAAGTTACAACAGCTGTTGGAGATGGCGCTATTGCAGGTCAAGAGGCCTACAAATATATTACCGAACATTATTAAAAAGGCGGTGGGACAGAAAACGATAGACAAAGTCTAGATTTCGAAGTTCCAGCCCTGCGAGGATGATTAGGAGCTTTTTGGAGTCTAAAAGATGAACAAAAAGTTCAATCAGCTACCGTGTCAAAGTTTGATTGCTAATAAAAAGTGAGGTCGGGATCTTTTGTCCCAACCTCACTTTTTATTAGAGTCGATTTCGAAAAACTTCGTACATGAGAATGGCAGCAGCAACGCTGGCATTGAGGCTCTGTACGTGCCCATTCATTGGAATAGTAATCATCTCGTCCACTTGTTTTTTGATGTTGCTAGAGATACCTTTGCCTTCATTTCCGATGATGAGAGCAATCTTTCCTTTGGTATTCCATTTGTGGCAAGGAGTTCCATTCATATCAGTTCCAAATGTCCAGAAACCTTCATCCTTAAGTTTGTCTAAGGTTTGGCTAAGATTAGTGACTCGAGCAATAGGAACGTGTTCAATCGCACCTGTTGCTGTTTTTGCTACGACAGGAGTAACACCGACAGCTCGATGTTTGGGAATGATGACACCGGAAACATTAGTTGCATCCGCTGTTCTCAAGATAGAACCAAGATTATGTGGGTCCGTTAAACCATCAAGGATTAGTAGTAGTGGGTTTTCTTCCTGGCGTGTCTTAGCAAGAATCTGCTTAAGTTCAGTGTAGGCAAATTCAGAAACGCGCAAGACAAAACCTTGGTGAACAGCTCCTTCAGTCATCTCAGAAAGTGATTTTTTGGAAGTCCAAGAAATGGATACTTTCTTTTCAGTAGCCAATTCCTTAACTTTTTCCACATTCTTTCCTCGTAAATCTTCCTGAAGGTAGAGTTTGTTTCCAGTATTTGCTAAAAGAGCTTCTGTGACGGCATGAACGCCATAGACAATATCGTTTGTTTTCATATCTTCATTATAACACAAAATCCCGTCTTGCAACGGGATTTTCTTTATTCAAGAATGAGCAGGCCATCTTTAACTTCAAATGGGTCTTTTTCATTGATACGATCATAGAACATAATGCCATTTAAGTGGTCAATTTCATGTTGAACTACAATAGAGTTATAGCCCTTAAGTTTGATGCGGTGCTTTTCTCCATCCTTATCAAAATAGTCAACGGTTACTCGGGCGTGGCGGATAACATAGCCTGGAACGGCACGGTCAACAGACAAGCAACCTTCTCCCTCGCCTAAGGCAGCGTCTTGGACTGAGTGTGAGACGATTTTAGGATTGTACATAACAGCTTGTAAGTCATAGGCTTCTTGAGGAGTTTCCCCTTCCTCAGTGATATTCGGTACCAATACGGCGATAATGCGTTTTGAGATATCAAGCTGTGGTGCAGCAAGTCCAACTCCTCCACGTAGCCCTAATTTTTCAGCCATAACAGGATCTTGCGAGTGTTTCAAAAATTGCATCATTTTTTCTCCAAGAATGATATCTTGATCACTCAAGGGGAAGTTGACTTCCTCGGCAACAGCACGAAGAGTAGGGTTCCCTTCGCGGATAATATCTTTCATATCGATTAAATGAGCAGCTTTGGTAATTCGTTCTATAGCAGACATATTCTTTCCTTTCCTTCTATTACAATTACATGATAACACAAAACAGATGAGAAAGAAAGTCACAGAAGTTGCTAAAAAATAATATAATAAAAGGAAATACCTATTTGTCTGTGGTATAATAGAGTAAGAAATATGACTTTGAAATTATGGGAGAAAAGATATGGAACAACGTAGTAGTAAAAGAAAAAATGGTCTCGTTTTACAAGCTATTAGACATTCCGTTCGATTTTTCAGGAGCTATAAGCAGTGGAACAATCGCACTTTTATTGTAGTCTTGTTAGCTTCGGTAGCTGTCTCGATGATGCTTACTTTATTAGTGGAAGGAGCTCGAGGGATTTCTTTAAGCAGTAGTGATCCAAGTGCCGTACACCAAGAGTCAAGTTTTCAGGCAAATAATGCAGATACGGAACAAGAAACGAGTGCGCGTATCATGGCAAACGGTGATTTGCTCTATCATGACATTATCTACATTTCAGCCAAAAAATCAGACGGCACCTATGATTTCCATGAAAATTTTGAGTATGTAAAACCCTGGCTGAAGCAAGCTGACTTAGTCATTGGTGATTTTGAAGGAACTGTAAATAAAGACCACTATCTTGCAGGATACCCCTTGTTCAATGCACCTGGTGAAGTTATGGATGCTATAAAAGATGCAGGCTATCAAGTGCTAGACTTGGCTCACAATCATATCTTGGATTCTCAGATTGAGGGAGTGGTATCAACTGCGGATGCTATTGAAAAGGCAGGAATGACACCGGTCGGGGTCTATACCCATGAATCACGAGATAAGGCTCCTTTAGTTATCAAGGAAGTTAATGGTATTAAAGTTGCTATTTTAGCTTATTCCTATGGTTTTAACGGCATTGAACAAAGCATTTCTCAAGAGGATTATAATCGTTATCTTTCAGACTTAGACGAAGATAAAATGAAGGCTGAAATTGAACGAGCAGAGAAGGAGGCGGATATTACAATTATCATGCCTCAGATGGGAGTTGAGTATCAAATTGAGCCGACTGAGGAGCAAAAGAAACTTTACCATAAAATGATTGATTGGGGAGCTGATATTATCTTTGGTGGTCACCCTCACGTTGTTGAACCAGCTGAAACGGTTGAAAAAGACGGTGATAAAAAGCTTATCATTTACTCTATGGGGAATTTTATCTCAAATCAACGGATTGAAACCATGCAGGATGTGGAAAATGCCAAGTGGACGGAACGTGGAGTTCTCATGGATGTGACCATTAAGAAGAAATCTGGTAAAACGACTATTGAAACTGCCCAAGCCCATCCAAGCTGGGTGAGTCGAACTCCAAAGGGAGGCTATTCTCCAGAAGGTTACCCACTCTATCTTTACCAAACTTATATCCTGGAAGATTTTATTGAGGGTGGGAAATACCGTAGTCAGTTAGATGAGGCCACCAAGCAACGGATTGATACAGCCTATAAAGAAATGAACGAGCATGTAGGTTTGAAGTGGTAGTGACATTAAAAGAGGAGCAAGATGGATATTAAGATAATAGCGACGGATATGGACGGTACTTTGTTGGATCCTCAAGGACAAATGGATCTACCTCGACTAGAGAAAATTTTAGATCAGCTAGATCAGCGTGGAGTTCGTTTTGTCATTGCAACGGGAAATGAAGTTCATCGAATGCGACAATTACTGGAACATCTAGCAGATAGAGTAGTTCTCGTGGTTGCTAATGGTGCTCGTATATTTGAAAATGATAAATTGATTCAAGCTCAGACTTGGGACGATGCTATGGTTGATAGAGCTTTGGCTCATTTTAAAGGCAGAGAGTGTCAGGATCAGTTTGTCGTAACTGCTATGAATGGCGGTTTTGTCAAGGAAGGCACTGTCTTTACAGAACTTGATAAATTCATGACTCCGGAGATGATTGAGAAATTCTATCAACGGATGCACTTCGTCGATGAATTTGACTCTAAACTCTTCGGTGGTGTTCTCAAGATGAGTATGGTTGTTGGTGAAGAACGATCCGATTCGGTTTTACAGGAAATCAATGACTTATTTGATGATCATGTGCGAGCTGTTTCTAGTGGATATGGTTGTATTGATATCTTACAAGATGGGATTCATAAGGCCTGGGGCTTAGAAGAATTGCTCAAACGTTGGAACTTAAAACCTGAACAAATAATGGCTTTTGGAGACAGTGAAAATGACATTGAAATGTTAGAGTTGGCAGGTATTTCTTACGCAATGGAAAATGCAGAGGATAGAGTCAAGGAAATTGCGACAAAAGTAGCGCCAGCTAACAGTCAGGCAGGTGTTTACCAAGTTTTAGAAAACTGGCTAGAAGAAGGAGAATAACTTGGCAGTACAACTATTAGAGAACTGGCTCTTAAAAGAGCAAGAGAAAATTCAAACCAAGTATCGTGAACTTAATCAAATCTCGGTAATTGAACCAGATATCATTTTTATCGGGGATTCTATTATTGAGTATTATCCCTTGCAAGAACTACTTGGTACATCAAAGGCAATTGTGAATCGAGGCATTAGAGGCTACCAGACTGGACTTTTATTAGATAACCTTGATTCCCACCTCTATGGTGATGCAGTGGATCAAATTGTACTTTTGATTGGGACAAATGACATTGGAAAAGATATTCCAATGAATGAAGCACTGAATAATCTCGAGAGTGTGATTCAAACCATTTCTCGTGATTATCCACTGTCACAGATAAAGCTAGTTTCCATCTTGCCTGTCAATGAAGGTGAGGACTTTAAACAGACAGTGTATATTCGTACCAATGAGAAAATCAAGGCGTGGAACCAAGCCTATCAAGACCTTGCCTCTGCCTATATGCAGGTTGAATTTGTGCCTGTTTTTGAGAACTTACTAGATCAGAAAGGGCAACTCAAGTCAGACTTCACAACAGATGGCCTTCACCTCAGCGTCTCTGGTTACCAGGCTTTATCAAGTACTCTAAAAAAATATATTTTCTAGATTGATTCGCTAATGTGAGATAAGTTTAAGAATCATAAATAATAAAAAAATTCTTCTTGTGGATATAAAAAAGTGATAAACATTCACTATGGTCTATAAGTTGAATTTTTTGTTTTTATTATAAATTACCTTGAATACTAGTATCTTTTTGCTATATAAAGTAAAAAGAAGGAATAAAAATAGAGATTTAGATATGTGAATTTAACATTTACAGCTATTAAATATTCTGTATAAATGCATATTATACACTTTGCGGATATAGTTTTGGATCATCGTTATTCTTGCTATTAGCCCTGTAATATGGTATACTTTTAGCGTTACTGGTATTATGAGAAAGAGTATTTTATTTTAGGAAAAACTCAATAATCTTACATATTATTAGTTAAAATGTTAAAAAAGGAGAACTTATCACATGATAAGAAGAGAGCAACAACGATTTTCTTTAAGAAAATACAAAGTTGGTGTCGCATCAGTTTTCTTAGGAACGACCCTTAGCTTCATGATGGCTAATGGTGGTGCTGTAAATGCTGCTGAGATTGTAGCAAAGCAAACTGCGGAGAATACTGAACTAGTCGACAATAACGACAAGGAAAAGTTGAAAGAGCCATCAACGGATGTGGCAACTTCAGCTAATTCTGAAACTTCAGAAGTTAAGTCAGAAACATCAACACCTGAAGTTAAGTCTGAAGAAGTAAAATCAGAACCAACTGAAGTAAAATCTGAAGAAACAAAAGCTGAAAAACCTGAGGAAAAAACATCTGTTAGTCCTGAGGCAAAACCAGAGACTTCTAAGCCAGTAGCAACAACTGCTTCAAAAGCAAAAGAAGTTGTAGTAGCTAAGCCTAAGGCAGAAGAAAAGACTGAATCTAAATCAGAGGAAAAATCTGAGCCTAAAGCAGAACTTTCAGCTGTTGCTGAGGCAACAAGCCTTGATACAAATGCTAGTGCAACTAATGTTGAAGCAAAATCACTAGTAGATACAGAAACACTAGCTTTGGCAGCTGAGAATACTGTAAATGCCGGTGCTTTAGCTACAAATGGTGGTCGTCGCCGTAATCGTCGTGCTGCAACTGACCATAACACAGAAGCAATAGCAACTACAACTACACTTAAAGATGGTGAAACAGCAGATCCAGATATGACAGATCCTGTTGGTGCAAGTGTTAAATCACAGGATGTACCTGCTGGATATGAAAGAAAAGAAGGAGATGTTTATACATATAGTATCGTAGATCTTACTAAGTTTAATGAACGTTATGGAACAAAATACTATACTCGTGCTTATAAGAACTTTGATTCTTCTACAGATACAACAGTTGAATTGATTGATAAAACTACTGGCAGTATAGTGGAAACTAAAATAGTTACAGCTACAAGTGGAACTCAAAAATTCGCGACTACTACAACAGCTTCTAGAGGAGAATTAACTTGGCAAGTCGGTTACGACAGTGGATCCGGTAGTGGACCTGGTAAAACGGATCAGCCATTTATTCAATTGAGTTATGAAGTTGGAAAGAGTATAACTGATTTAGTGGCAGCTGGACACAATCTTACTCCTACAGAAAAAGTTTTATTTGATGCGGTTTATGCTGCTCGTAGATCAAACGACATTATTAATGCTGTTGAACCAGCGTATAACGGACGTTCCATTACAGAAACGAATGCAAAGATTCCATTAGCAGTTGAAAAAACAACTTATTATCGAGTAGTTGATAAAAACAATCCAACATTTAATGCTAATAAGACTGATAAAAATGTTCAAGATTACGTTGCAAATGGAAATGAAGTTGACTTAGCTAAATACACTCTTAAAGCTATGGAAGGTCAGCAGTTTAAAGCATCTGGCGAGCGTAAGTTTGAAGGCTATAAATTGTATCAAACAGCTGATGCAAACGATAAATCTGGTTATGTCAGTCGTCCTTATACTGTTGGTACCAAATTTATGGATGCAGACCGTTATGGTATTAAACGGATTAAAGAAATTGTCGGTGAAGATGGAACAGTTGTTGTTCGTGTTTATCTTCTTGATCCAAAACAACAAAGCAAACGCTCGGATGGTTCATTAAGTACTGATGGTTACATGTTGCTAGCAGAGACTAAACCTATTAAACCTGGTGAGTATAATAAAGAAGACTTAGTCGTTACGAAAACACCACTTCATACAATTGCTTTTACGGATACTAATGGTGTAAACTATCCAAATGGTAAAGAAGTTAAGTTTGGCTTCCAAACAGCTGCAGGTTACACACCGAAGAAAACAGTATTTGTACCGTTCTTGGGGGATGGTATCGGTCACTCTTCTGCAAACTCTCAATTGGAACGTGGAGTAGAGGGAATCGGTGTAAACGTAGACTTGCTCAATACATTAGTACCGTATAAACAACCTATCTACTACTATGTTAAAGTAGATCCAGTAACCTACACCCCTGAAGTAAGCAAAGTTCTTGATGGTCGTACCTTGAACGACGGTGACTTTAGCTTTACTCTTAAACAAGAAGGTGGTACACACCAAGAAACTGTTACCAACAAAAATGGTAAGGCAACCTTTAGCCAACTAACATTCGAAAAACCAGGTACTTACACTTATAAGATTACAGAAGTTGCTGGTTCGGATACGAATGTTGACTATGATGGTATGGAGGTTACTCTTACAGTTACCGTTACACAAAATGCTCAGGATAAACTAGAAGTTGGAGCAGTCTATACATCAACAGGTGGTCATGCTGAGGGTGAGAATGACAAGGTCTTCAACAACTATGTTGTAGCTCCAGTTAAGACTAAGTTTGACTTCAGTAAGGCTCTGGCAGGTCGTGAGTTGAAAGCTGGTGAATTCAGCTTCGTATTGAAAGATTCAACTGGTAAGACTCTTCAAGCCAAGACAAATACTAAAGAAGGTGTAGTAGCCTTTGATGATTTGACTTTTGACAACACACAAGTTGGTACTCACAAGTACACTGTAGAAGAAGTTCAAGGTTCTGAAGCAGGAATGACTTATGACCCAATGAAAGCTGAAGTAACGATCACTGTTACTAAAGAAGGTCACGTTCTTAAAGCAACAAACACACTTCCTGCAGATACAGAATTCAACAATACCTTCACACCATCTCCTGTTAAAGTAAACCTTGAGTTTGATAAATCACTCTCAAATGGTAACTTGAATGCAGGTGACTTTAGCTTCACTTTGACTGGTGATAACAATGTTAATGAAACTGTAACAAATAAAGCTAATGGTAAGATTAACTTCAGCGAATTGTCATTTGATCAAGTGGGTGTCTACAACTATACTGTTAAAGAAGTTAAAGGCGATAAAGCTGATGTAGACTACGATGCAATGACTATCGCAGTTAAAGTAACTGTAACCAAAGATGCAAGTACTGGTCTTTTATCAGCTAAAACTGCAATGACCTCTACTGGTGGTGAAGCAACTGGTGAAGATGATAAAGTCTTTAACAACCATGTAGTGGCACCCGTAACAGCTCAATTTGACTTCAGCAAAGCTCTTGCAGGTCGTACACTTAAGGCTGGTGAATTTAGCTTTGTATTGAAAGACAAAGATGGCACTGTTATCCAAACAAAACAAAATGATGCCACTGGTAAGGTTAAATTTGATGCCTTGACATTTACAAATGCTCAAGTTGGTGATCACAAGTACACTGTAGAAGAAGTTATCCCAGAAACAAAAGAAGCTGGTATGACTTATGACACCATGAAGGCTAACGTGACAGTTACTGTTACCAAATCAGGTCATGCACTTACAGCTGTAGCAACACTTCCAGCAGATAAAGAATTTAACAATACCTTTACCCCAACTGCAACGCAAGCTCAATTCAAGTTCACTAAGAAACTTGAAGGTAAAGAGCTTACGAAGGATGCCTTCACATTTGAATTAGTTGAAAATGGCAAAGTCATCCAAACTAAGAAAAATGCGGCTGATGGAACTATCCAGTTTGACGCGATTTCTTACGATAACGAAGGTTCACATACATACACTGTACGTGAAGTAGCTGGAACAGATACAAATATCGACTACGATTCAATGAATGCAGTTGTAACAGTTAATGTAACGAAAGACGCTGCATCTGGTATTTTGACTGCTAATGTTACAATGCCGGATGATACTGAGTTCAATAACTACCATGTAGCTCCAGTCGTTGCAAGATTTGACTTTACTAAGAAATTAGCAGGTCGTGAACTTAAAGATGGCGAATTTAGCTTTGTTCTTAAAGATTCAACTGGTCAAACTCTTGAAACAGTAACAAATAAAGCTGACGGAACTGTAACATTCTCTGAATTATCATTTGATAATACTAAAGTTGGAATTCATACTTATACAGTAGAAGAAGTTATCCCATCTACTAAAGAGCTTGGTATGACTTATGATACTATGAAAGCAACAGTCACAGTTGAAGTTGCTAAGAATGGTCACACCTTGACTACTGTAACAAACGTAACATCAACTGGCGGTGTCAATGCTGATGGAACATCAACAGAAGGAACTGATGATAAAGAATTCAACAACAAGATTACTCCTCCTGAAACACCTGAATTCCAACCTGAAAAATTTGTTCTTAATAAAGAGAAATTTGACATTACAGGAACAAAACTTGTAGACGATGATGATGAATTGACTGATGAGTACACTGCTACAAATGCTAACCCATACGCAGATGGAACTTCAAACAACGAAGCAGAAAACATCAATACCAAGACTGTTGAACGTGGTGATAAACTAGTTTACCAAGTATGGTTGGATACGAAAAACTTCACTGATAAAAATAACATCCAATCTGTTGGAATATCTGATACCTATGATGCAGAAAAATTAACTGTTAATGCTGCTGATATTAAAGCTTATGACAGTGAAAGTGGAGATGATGTAACTGATAAGTTTGACATCAAGGTTGAAAATGGTGTCATTACAGCAACATCTAAGACTTCTGTAAACAAATCATTGGGTGATGCGGATAATACACAAGTTATCGATACAACTAAATTTGCATTTGGTCGCTACTATAAATTCGATATTCCAGCGACAGTTAAAGCTGACGTTGCAGGTGGAGTGGACATCGAAAATAAAGCCAACCAAATTGTTCATGTTTATAATCCAGTAAATAAATCTGTTGAAAAACCAGAAAAACCAACTCAAAAACGTGTAAACAGCGTACCAATCTCAGTTGAATTCAACTTCACTAAGAAATTGGAAGGCCGTGAGTAGAAAGCTAACGAATTCAGCTTCGTTCTTAAAGATTCAACAGGTAAAGTTGTTGAAACAGTAAGCAACGATGCGGCAGGAAACGTTAAGTTCTCAGCTCTTACATTCAAGAAGGGTCAAGAAGGCGTTCATAATTACACAGTAGAAGAAGTAGCTGGAACAGACGCAACTGTTACCTACGATACTATGAAAGCAAATGTAACCATCACAGTTTCACACGATGGTACAGCTAAAGCTCTTGTGGCAAATCTTGGAGATATTGCAGATAAAGAGTTCAACAATACAGTAACTCCACCAGAAACTCCTAAGTTCCAACCAGAGAAATACGTTGTTTCTGAAGAGAAATTCGATATCTCAGGCGACAAGCTCGTTGACGATGACAAAGAATTGGCAGAGAAGTACGCAGATACAAATGCCAACCCATATGCGGATGATGCATCAAACAACGAAGCTCAAAACTTGAATACCAAGACTGTTAAACGTGGCGATAAATTGGTTTATCAAGTTTGGTTGGATACAACTAAATTTGACGCAGCTAACAAGGATAACATCCAATCAGTAGGAATCTCAGATGACTACGATGAAACTAAGTTGGATCTTGATTCTACTAAGATCAAAGCTTACGATTCAGTAACAGGTGATGATGTCACAGCTAAATTCGATATCACTGTGAACAATGGTGTGATCACTGCAACCCTTAAAGCTGGCTTCACGAAGTCACTTGGCGACGCAGAAAACACTCAAATCATCGATACAACTAAGTTCGCCTTCGGACGTTACTATAAGTTTGACATCCCAACAACAGTGAAAGCTGACGTTGCAGGTGGCGTAGACATCGAAAATACTGCGGCTCAAGTAGTGAACTACTACAACCCAGTAAGCAAGACTGTTGAAAAACCAAGCAAACCAACTGAAAAACGTGTGAATAGCGTACCAGTACAAGTAGAATTCAACTTCACTAAACGTTTGGAAGGTCGTGAGCTTAAAGCTAACGAATTCAGCTTCGTTCTTAAAGATTCAACAGGTAAAGTTGTTGAAACTGTAACGAACGATGCGTCTGGTAACGTTAAGTTCTCAGCTATCGAATTCAAGAAAGAACAAGCAGGCGTTCACAACTACACAGTTGAAGAGGTAGCTGGAACAGACGCAACCGTTACCTACGATACTATGAAAGCGAATGTAACAGTTACAGTTAAACACGATGGAACAGCTAAAGTTCTTATCGCGACTGTAGGCGACATTGCGGATAAAGAATTTAACAACCGCGTAACTCCTCCAGAAGAACCTAAGTTCCAACCAGAGAAATACGTTGTTTCTGAAGAGAAATTCGATATCACAGGCGACAAGCTCGTTGACGATGACAAAGAATTGGCAGATAAGTACGCAGATACAAATGCCAACCCATATGCGGATGATGCATCAAACAACGAAAAACAAAACATCAATACCAAGACTGTTAAACGTGGCGACAAGTTGGTTTACCAAGTATGGTTGGATACAACTAAATTTGACGCAGCTAACAAGGACAACATCCAATCAGTAGGAATCTCAGATGACTACGATGAAGCTATGTTGGAGATTGATTCTACTAATATCAAAGCTTACGATTCAGTAAAAGGTGATGATGTAACAGCTAAATTCGATATCACTGTGAACAACGGTGTGATCACTGCAACCCTTAAAGCTGGCTTCACGAAGTCACTTGGCGATGCAGAAAACACTCAAGTGATCGATACAACTAAATTCGCCTTCGGACGTTACTACAAGTTCGACATCCCAACAACAGTGAAAGCTGATGTACCTGGCGGAGTAGATATTGAAAATACTGCGGCTCAAGTAGTGAACTACTACAACCCAACAACTAAGAAAGTTGAAAAACCAAACAAACCAACTGAAAAACGTGTGAATAGCGTACCAGTACAAGTGGAATTCAACTTCACTAAGAAATTGGAAGGCCGTGAGTTGAAAGCTAACGAATTCAGCTTCGTTCTTAAAGATTCAGAAGGTAAGACTCTTGAAACTGTAAGCAATGATGCATCAGGTAACGTTAAGTTCTCAGCTATCGAATTCAAGAAAGAACAAGCAGGCGTTCACAACTACACAGTTGAAGAAGTAGCTGGAACAGACGCAACCGTTACATACGATACCATGAAAGCGAATGTAACAGTAACTGTTTCTCACGATGGAACAGCTAAAGTTCTTGTAGCAACTGTTGGCGATATCGCTGATAAAGAGTTCAACAACCGCGTAACTCCACCAGAAGAACCTAAGTTCCAACCAGAGAAATACGTTGTTTCTGAAGAGAAATTCGATATCACTGGTGACAAGCTCGTTGACGATGACAAAGAATTGGCAGATAAGTACGCAGATACAAATGCCAACCCATATGCGGACGATGCGTCTAACAATGAAGCTCAAAACATCAATACTAAGACTGTGAAACGTGGCGACAAGTTGGTTTACCAAGTTTGGTTGGATACAACTAAATT
>NZ_JBFNFG010000008.1:0-95209 GCF_040888305.1 Streptococcus fermentans
TACTGACTCTGATACTGATTCACTTACTGATTCAGAGATTGATTCAGATACTGACTCTGAAATTGATTCGCTTACTGATTCTGAAACTGACTCTGATACTGATACAGATATTGATTCGATTACTGACTCTTATACTGATACAGAAATTGATTCAGTTACTGATTCTGATACTGACTCTGATCCTGATTCACTTACTGACTCTGATACTGATACACTTACTGACTCTGATACTGATTCATAAATTGATTCGCTTACTGATTCTGAAACTGACTCTGATACTGATTCACTTACTGACTCTGAGACAGATCCAATCACTGATTCTGAGATTGATTCAATTACTGATTCTGAGATTGATTTTGAGGTAGACTCTGACTTGGACGCTGATTCTGACTGACTGGTTGTATCTGAAGGTATAGAGTCTGCATTCACACCACCCACTTGGTAGCCACCCATCGCTGTCCCACCATCATTGGGTACAACATAAGGAGCCCCTTGACCATTATAACGTCCATAATTTTCTCTATAGCCATCTTCATAAAAAGTGCCTCCCGCCGGCCTTGAAGCAGCTAGCATTTTAATTTTCAAGTCACGAAGATCGCTACTTGTTCCGCTATAGTTCGTGTCGAAAGTAATTGTGTGAGTCGTAATCCCGTTTGATTTTGTTTTAGTAACGTACTGTATCCCTTGAGAATTTCTGTTGGTATAAGGATTTGTAAATTCGTTTGTTGCCGCCCCGTCAATTAATACATTTGTTGGTTTACTTAATTTCGGATCCGCCGAAGTGTCGATATAAATCCCTGTATAAACTCCAGATTTTTTAAGAACAGGAGCTGTTAATATTTTCGTCGGATCGTACTCTACTGTCCACGAAATTTTTCCAGTTGCCGAATCATAAACAGCAGAGATACTAGAAATAGGATTTGAAAGATTGTTTTTATTTCCACCAGCCCAGTAGTACTGAGTTCCACCATTTGAGAAATCACTAATGGTAAAGGTTGTTTTTGTCCCAGTAGTGGTTGAGCGCAAGGTCGCTGCTCGAGTAGCTTCGGTATTATTTAAAACTGCATAAATTTGACCATTTGGACTTAATTTAATCAGTTCATTTCCGAGCGCTTGGGTATTATTTCCTAAAGTTGTATAAGCAATCTGTAAATCTGCCACAGTAGCATTAGGATCGCCAATTAGATTTTTAGTAGCTTCCAATTGTGATTGTGTAGCTACCAATAATTTCATCAGTTCCAATTGCTGTTCAGCATCTAGTGTGATCAATTGACGAGCAGCCATATCGTTCAACACTTCAGCTTCTGAAATCATTTTATCTAGATTTTCACGAACACTGTCCTGTTTTTCTTCAGTACCTGTTGATGTAGCTTTATTTCCAGAAGCAACACCTGATTCAGATAAAACAATACTTGTTGAAGTTGATTCGCTAACCGACTCTGAAACGGATTCACTGATTGACTCCGAAACCGATTCGCTTACTGACTCTGAAACGGACTCACTCACCGACTGTGATACTGACTCACTAGTTGAGACTGACATCGACTCACTAGTTGAGACTGACATCGACTCACTAGTTGAGACTGACGTCGACTCACTAGTTGAGACTGACGTCGACTCACTAGCTGACTCTGACGTTGATTCTGATTGTGAAAGACTATTTTTTTCTTCCTCAATTGATGAATCGTCAGTTTCACTAGAAAGTTTAACTTCATTAGTATCAGTAGTTGAAAGTGTTGTTTCTTTAGCTAACACAATATCATCTGCAAAAGCATTATCCGTAACTACGGTTGCACCTGTTAATGCTCCTAGTGCTAACGCACCTTTCAGAATTGTACTTGCAGAAATATTCTTCTGTTCATATATATCAACATTAACGCTTTGTTCTGAAGTTGCTCCCCCCAAAAAATGCATTAAGCCAATCTGTGAAATAAGGGTTCGTACCCAATTTTTCCCAGATTTATGCATCTTAACTCTAGTTTTCCTGGATGTTTCCCCGATATTTTTACCGATTTTTTTCACTTTTTTTGCTTTCCTCCGTCATCTCTGGACTTTTTTTCTATTATACCTTTTTTTAATGAGCGATTCAAGAATTTTTGTCTAAAAATTTTGCTATAATCTTGACCTTTTGCAGACATTTTTTGTAATTATAAGCATCTCCACGTGAAATATAACTATCCATATGCTTTTCTAGTCGCCATCGATAGGCTCTTAATTCATTAGAAATATCAAATCCTATGAGAGAAAGTATCGTCACACGTTCTTCAATACTCTTGATTGGAAAAACATGTTCTATTTCAACCACACTTGTCACACTAGTTGAGCGTTTACGATGATAGTACAACCCCAAATTACGATAAGAAATACGATCAGCCATTAGATATACTTTCCAGGTCGTGAGATCATCTTCTACTTTTTCTTCTTCAGGATAAACAATATCCTGAAAAAGCTCTGCTTTATATAATTTCCCCCATGGAACTGTAAAGCACTGACTAAATGATAATCGACCATCATACTGTTTTTCAAACCATTCCT
This sequence comes from Streptococcus fermentans, assembly GCF_040888305.1. Classification (NCBI taxonomy): domain Bacteria; kingdom Bacillati; phylum Bacillota; class Bacilli; order Lactobacillales; family Streptococcaceae; genus Streptococcus; species Streptococcus fermentans. The sequence continues at coordinate 2,536 of NZ_JBFNFG010000008.1, forward strand.
GAGGTGTATAAATCTCTAAATAAGGGTCCGACACATCCACATGAAAAGCAAAACTTTGTCTTTCTTCAAAAAACTCTGTAAAGTTTGCGACTGCAATATCGCTACCTGTATTCTTCAAATCCTTGTATAATATTTCAATATGATTTAGTTCTAACCAGTCATCATTATCTACAAATAAGATAAAATCTCCTGTAACTACTGGTAAAGCAGAGTTTCTAGCAGCACCCACTCCGCTTCCTCCTAATTTCCTGTGTATAACTCTAATCCGAGAATCTTTCTGACGATATTCTTCGCAAATAGCAGCTGATGTATCCGTTGAACCATCATTAATTAAAATAATTTCAAGATTCAAATAAGTTTGGTTAACGATACTCTCTAAACAAGGACGAAGATATTCTCCTGCATTGTATATTGGTACAATCACACTTACTTTTTCCATCATTTCTCCTTCGGAAAATTTTCTATCAGGTCCAGCTTGTTACAACACTGTTGATAAAGTTCTATCTGACCATTTCGTAGAGCATCTTCACAACACTTCTTCAAGCGTTCCTTATATGACTTGATCTGCTCAGTCAAATCATATCCCATTGCTGCAAGAAGAGCTATCCGCTCCTCTGCATTAGTTATCATGCTAGAAATATCGTCCAACATTCGAGTTCTAGAAAGTCCCTCTTTTCTTTGAGAGTAGTAATAAGAACCTTCATTGATAAAGGTAACTTGTTTTGCTTTCAAATAAAGACGATAAATCGTTGCGTCGTCTTCTCTTAGTCGCCCTATTGGAAATCGAACTCCCTCAAACAGTTCTGCTTTGAACAATTTTGTTGGTGAAAATGTAAATGTTAAAAAAAGATTGTTACTTGGAGAACTTTCTAGATTCATCCATTCTTGAACTGTATAATTTTTGCTAAAATATTTTTCTTTCGTAATAGAAAAAAGGAATGACTGTCGTTCTTCGTTAAAAGAATTAAAATTACAAATAGAAATATCAGAACCGTTATTCACTAAGGCTTGATATAAATGTTCTAGATAAGTTTCCTCCACAAAATCATCCGAATCAATAAATGTGATATACTTCCCACTTGCAAAGGTTATACCAGCATTCCTAGCAGCCGAGGGACCCGCATTCATTTGATGCAAAACACGAATTCGCTCATCTCTTCTAGCATAATCTTCACAAATCAATGAGCTACTATCAGTTGAACCATCATTGACCAAAATAATTTCAAAGTTTTCATACGATTGCTTCAGCAAGGAATCAAGGCAACGTTTTAAATATCGTTCAACGTTGTAAACAGGAACAATAACACTAATCAATTCACTAATACCCATCTTTTCTACCTTTTTTACTAGTATTTCATTAAAGTTATCAACTCCAATTCTAGTAATAATTTGTCGTTGATAGTTCTGATCAAGTTCCAATTCTACACCTTCATCATAATTAAATTCAGCGGTATGCTTATTAGCTAATTTTACTTTATGAGTAGCTCCCATCTCATACCACTCATACTCAGAATCAATGTGGCCCAAATCAATTGCTTGATACCCTTGACAAGCTAAGTCAGAAACAAGAACTTTTGCTGTTGGCCCAAGCATAATCAACACTAGTCGATCTTTCCCATATTTTTTAATCTCTTGAAAAATTTCATCATAATATTGAAATGCATTTTTTGATGGACATATAATTCGTTTAACAGAAGAAGCAGCAGCAAATAGGTCATTACCAACGCCTGAGCGTGATGTCGCTCCCTCAACAATTAAAATATCTTTTCCTTTCCACAATTCTTTTAACGATGCAAAATAAGTTCCTGAAACTGATTTGTCAACCAAATCAATATAAGGCCTAGAAATAAATGTTGAACCATAAAATGGGGAATTACAATTATCTAAATAAAAATTAGAATACTTAAAAAAATGGCCTTCCCAAAAAACACGAGCATTTTGATTATAACGCTCCATATTTGAAAAAACATCAGGTAAACAAACAAGAAGGTTTTCATCACTCTTCGTCTGTAAAATTTGCTTTAATTTTTTTGCTAAATTATCGTCATATTTTTGATATGGAATAGAGTGCCCTGTCATCAAATCAACTTCGCCATCCCCAAACCGAACAACAGAAGCATGATTTTGTTTAATATAAGTAAGACTTTCCAAGATAGGAAGTACTTTAATTTCTGATAATCTCTCCACTATTCACTCCTTCTAGTCACACATAGCTTTCAATACAGATTCTGTTAGCAACTTTCTTGTGAAGAAACCCTCTCTCAAAATAGGACTAAAACTTCTTACATTTTTAACTAATTCTGCATATTCATTTTCAGTCACGTTTTGGATTTTAACAATAGCTTCTTCTATATTCTTAACAACCCAACCGAGACCATTTTTTTCTATCAATTCTTGGTTAGCAATTCCTTCTTGCACGATAACAGGAATTCCTGCCGCTAGAAAACTTCCTAGCTTATATGGACAATACAGTGATTGGTACTCCTTATCTTTGTCATCCATCCATACCAAACCAAATCCTCCCTGCGACATCTCCATTAGAAGTTGTTCATCTGGTCGATAATTCATTTTATGAACATTCTGTGGCAAATCAGTACTTTGCCATGTATATAATTTTAAAGGAATATCATAGTTCCACTCTTTCACAAAACTAAAACGTTCGGGATTCCCAGGGAAATGAATTTCTTTTTTCAAAGTTGCTGAAAACATAGGAGCTTGAGTTGGATGATCCCACATTCCTTGAATTACTGTTTTCGCAACATTTAGGCCAAATTTTCTCAACTGATCGATCATTCTCTGACTTGGAGCGATTATTACATCTGCTTTATTGTAATATGAGATTGTTCGATCCATTAGGTAAAAATTCCCAGAGAACATAAGGGGAACTACATCGTGAATAAATAGTACGATTTTAATATCGTATAATTTTAATTTATTCATTAACTTCTCATCGAATTCCGTTGTATTCCATGTTGGGGTTTGAAAAATTACGACATCTCCATTTCGTAATCCTGACACAATTCCATCCAAACGTTTACTCAATTCACTTTCAGTATCTGTATGGATTTGATAACAATAAATTCCTAATTCACGATATCCTAAAGAAATAGCCACATCTGTAACCGTATTTTGACACAACTGAGCTGTACTCTGCCCAGACTGACCATTAATATTCGTAATATAAACGCGCATCTTTCGCCTCACATTTCCTTAATGTTTTCGATATTTCTCTATCATATCCAATTGAAACTTCAGTTCTTTATACAACTCTATATTTCCATTAGATAAAGAAGTGTTTTTAACAAAGTTTGCACGCCAATCAAAAGCAGCAATTTCATTCTCAAGATTGAATCCTAACATCGATAATAGTGCTAGACGCTCTAAAACAGGTTCAACGGAAAATACTGTACTTTGTTCAGTAGTCTGAGTCAAACTTCCACTATTTACACGATAAACCATAGTTGGTCGGTGCATATAAGCAATTTTATCTGCTGCTAAGTATAATTTCCAAGTTGTACGATCATCTTCACCAAACGATCCAGTATAATATAAAATGTTTTCAAACAGAGAGCGCTTATATAGTTTACACCACGGGACAGTAAAACACACACTTAAATAATGGGGTTTTCCATACTGATAAGCAAACCACTCTTGGGGAGTAAATATCCGTTCATAATAATCGTCATCAGTAATATGAATTTCATACCTATTTTCAGATTCAATATAGCGAGTAAAATTTGCTATTGACACATCACTTTCTGTTCTCACTAATAAATCGTAGAGGTCACTGACATGATTGGGATCAATCCAATCGTCACTATCTAAAAACAAAACATACTGTCCAGTGACAAGCTCAAGAGCACTATTTCTTGCGGCACCGATTCCCTCGTTCTTCCTTTTATGTAAGGTTCTAATCCGAGAATCTTTCTCTTTCAATCGTTCAATTATTTCAGCTGTACGATCTGTTGAACCATCATTAATGATAATAATCTCTATATTATCATATATCTGAGATTGTACGCTTTTTACACATTGTTCTAAATATTTTTCTGCATTATATGCAGGTATTATTACACTTATTTTTTCCATAATCCTCTAAATTTTTTCAATATAATTTATTATTATATTTCTTTTTACCGTAGTATTAATTTATTTTCTACTGTTGTATCAAAGAAATACGCTAGTTGAATTTGTTATAGTAACATCATTCATTTACGATCCAATATGTTTTACGGCTTGCTCCAGTATAGCAAACCGTATATTTCATTTTATGATTTTATAAGAGATTTAAGGTTTCTCTACTAAACATGCATTCAAAATTAACACTATCCTTAACCTAACTAACAAAAGGCCAACTATTGATAATAGAAAAGCTTTGCTTGTTTCATCACTAGAAAATTGACAATGGAGTAAATAAAAGCTGATTGTTCACTTATAAATCTCTAAACTGTAAAAAATCGATAGTCGTTAACAATTAGCATAGAATTTATTCTCAAGAAAACAATATGATTAAAATATCAACTCTTTTACCAAATAATCACACGGTCTTCTGGTGAACGCCACATTCCGTCGCCTTCTTTGACATCATAGGTTGTAAAGAAATCATCAAAGTTTGGCACTTGGACATTGACACGGAGTTTAGCTGGCGCGTGCACATCGACACTGGCCATGAGTTTCATCAACTCTGGGCGGCCTTTCATACGCCAGATACGCGCAAAGTTATGGAAGAATTCTTCGGCTGAGAAGTCAGGTTCTCTCTTGGCAGCTTCAAGGGCAGCAGCAATTCCTCCTAGGTCGGCAACGTTTTCTGATACGGTTAATTTACCGTTAATGGTTGCACCGTAAGATTCTTGACCATCAAATTGATCGATAACCTTCTGCGTTTTCTCTTTGAAAGCTGCATAGTCGTTCTCTGTCCACCAGTCCTTGAGACTACCATTTTCATCAAAGGAAGCTCCGTTGGTATCAAAGGCATGAGAGATTTCATGGGCAATAACCGCTCCAATTCCACCGTAGTTGGCAGAAGATGACTGATGCAAGTCATAGAATGGAGCCTGTAGGATAGCGGCTGGGAAGACAATCAAGTTCTTTTGTGGATTGTAGTAGGCGTTGACCATATGAGCAGGCATGCCCCACTCCTTGTAATCAACTGGCTGATTCCACTTGCTCCAGCTGTGTTTGATTTCTACACACGCAAAGGCTAGGGCATTCTCAAAGAGGCTAGCGTTTTCGTTTACTACCTTATCCTTGTAGCGAGCTGGCAATTCTTCTGGATAACCGATATAAGGCTTGATGACATTGAGTTTGACGATAGCTTTTTCTCGTGTTTCAGGTGTCAGCCAGTCGTTCTTAGCCAAGCGTTCCTTATAAACGTCAATCATGGTCGCTACTTTTTTCTCCACGTCTGCCTTGGCTTCTGGAGAGAATTTTTCATGGGCATACCAAAGTCCGAGAGCTTGTTTGAATGGTCCTTGCGCTAAGTGGTAAGCAGCCTTGCGTTTGTCTTGGGCTTCTGGAACACCTGAAAGGGCACGGCCATAAGCACCTGACAAGATACGAATCTCATCTGTCAAATAGCTCGTTGAAAGATTGACCACACTCAAGATCAAGCTTGCCTTGAGCAAAGGCCAAGCTTCTTCACTATAGAATTGCTCTGCTGCTTGCCAGAAGCGTTCCTCATCTACGATAACCTTATCTGGAGTTTGTCCAATCACAGCTTGGAAGAAGTCATCGAGAGGTAGAGCAGGTGCAAACTTCTTGAAATCTTCATAAGAATATGGATGGTAGAGTTTGGCGTATTCTGAACTTTCTTCGTTTGAAAGGACGACAGCTGCGATACGGCGGTCCAATTCCAATCGTTTCTCAAGCAAATCTGCGATTTCTTCATCTGAGAAGTTATAGGCTTTGAGGAGAATACCAGTACTTTCTTTCCAAAGGTTTAATAATTCCTCACGCTGTGGATGGTCTTCCGCATAGTAGGTCGTATCAGGCAAGATTGTTCCTGGAGCACTAGCCCAGAGTACATTGGTTCTAGCATCCATAAAGTCTGGTGATACTCCAAATGGAAGGAAGTTGGGTTTGCCAGCTAGCTCAAATTCAGCCAATTTACTTGCAAAATCCGCAAAACTTTTCAAATCTTGGTATTCCTTAAGCAAAGGAAGGACTGGTTTGATTCCATCTGCTTCTCGTTTGTCAAAATCTCTGACCATAGCATGGTACTTGACAAAATTTGCTAATATGGCATCTTCAGGAACATCTTCTCCAGCCAACCACTTGTCAGTTGTTGTTAGCATCAACTCTTCAATTTCTTCGTCAAGGTCGATAAAACCACCTGTTCTTGATTTATCAGCTGGAATGACTGCAGTCTTTTCCCACTCACCATTTATAGCATCATAAAAATCATCTTGATAACGTGTCATCTTGTTCTCACTTTCCTAATTTCACTTATTCCTAGCTTAGCAAAATTCCCTTGGGATTGCAATTAAAAATGCCGAGTTGCCTTCTTATTTTAATCATTAATATTTTAAATTTTTGCAAAAATTAACTTGACTTAAAAATAAAATTAAGGTATATTAAAAAATAGGAGGAATATAACTGTATGATACGTATCGAAAACCTCAGTGTCTCCTACAAAGAAACGTTGGCACTAAAGGATATTTCACTAGTGCTCCAAGGACCAACGATTACCGGAATTATTGGCCCAAACGGCGCTGGAAAATCAACCTTATTAAAAGGTATGCTGGGAATTATCCCACATCAAGGTCAGGCATTTCTCGATGACAAGGAAGTTAAAAAATCCTTACATCGAATCGCCTATGTCGAACAAAAAATCAATATCGACTACAACTTTCCCATCAAGGTCAAGGAATGCGTCTCGTTAGGACTATTTCCCTCTATTCCTCTCTTTCGAAGTTTAAATGCTAAACATTGGAAGAAAGTGCAAGAAGCCCTTGAAATCGTCGGCCTAGCTGACTACGCTGAACGGCAAATCAGTCAACTGTCTGGAGGTCAATTCCAGCGGGTCTTGATTGCCAGATGTTTGGTGCAGGAAGCCGACTATATCCTCTTGGATGAACCCTTTGTTGGGATTGACTCAGTCAGTGAGGAAATCATCATGAATACGCTGAGAGATCTGAAAAAAGCTGGGAAGACGGTTCTCATCGTCCACCACGACCTCAGCAAGGTTCCCCACTACTTCGATCAAGTCTTGCTTGTCAATCGAGAAGTGATTGCTTTTGGTCCGACCAAAGAAACCTTTACCGAAGCCAATCTTAAAGAAGCTTACGGTAATCAACTCTTTTTCAATGGAGGTGACCTATGATTGCAGAATTTATAGATGGATTGCAGAACTTCCACTTTCTCCAAAATGCCTTGATAACAGCTATTGTTATCGGGGTCGTAGCTGGAGCTGTAGGATGTTTCATCATTCTACGCGGGATGTCACTCATGGGAGATGCCATTTCACATGCTGTCTTGCCAGGTGTAGCCCTCTCCTTCATCTTGGGCCTTGACTTCTTTATCGGAGCCATTGTCTTTGGACTACTAGCTGCTATCATCATTACCTACATCAAGGGGAACTCGATTATCAAAAGCGATACCGCCATCGGCATTACCTTTTCTTCTTTCTTAGCCCTCGGTATCATCTTGATTAGTGTCGCTAAAAGTTCAACTGACCTTTTCCATATTCTTTTTGGTAATATCCTGGCAGTCCAAGATACGGATATGTTTATTACTATGGGTGTAGGAGCAGCCATTCTCTTGTTAATCTGGATTTTCTTCAAGCAACTCTTGATCACTTCCTTTGATGAACTCTTGGCTAAGGCCATGGGAATGCCTGTCAATTTCTATCACTACTTACTCATGGTACTCCTAACTCTCGTGTCTGTGACAGCTATGCAAAGTGTCGGAACTATCCTGATTGTAGCCATGCTGATTACCCCAGCAGCAACTGCTTATCTCTATGCTAATAGCCTGAAAAGTATGATTTTCCTTTCCTCAACCTTTGGAGCTACAGCTTCAGTTTTGGGACTCTTTATCGGCTATAGCTTTAACGTTGCGGCAGGTTCTAGTATCGTGCTAACAGCCGCTAGTTTCTTTCTTATTAGCTTCTTTATCGCTCCAAAACAACGATATTTGAAACTGAAAAATAAACATTTGTTAAAATAAGGGGCAAAACCCCAATAAATTGGAGGATCTAATGAAAAAATTAGGTACATTGCTGATTCTCTTTCTTTCCGTCATTGCTCTTGTAGCATGTTCTAGTGGAAAGAAAGATGCAGCTTCTGGTCAAAAACTAAAAGTTGTTGCCACAAACTCAATCATCGCTGATATTACTAAAAATATTGCTGGAGACAAGATTGATCTTCATAGTATCGTGCCTGTTGGACAAGACCCACACGAATACGAACCACTTCCTGAAGATGTCAAGAAAACTTCTCAAGCTGATTTGATTTTCTACAACGGTATCAACCTTGAAACTGGTGGCAATGCTTGGTTTACAAAATTGGTAGAAAATGCTAAGAAAACTGAAAACAAAGACTACTTTGCAGTCAGCGAAGGTGTTGACGTTATCTACCTTGAAGGCCAAAACGAAAAAGGCAAAGAAGACCCACACGCTTGGCTTAACCTTGAAAACGGTATGATCTTTGCTAAAAACATCGCAAAACAATTGAGCGCTAAAGACCCTAGCAACAAGGAATTCTACGAAAAAAATCTCAAAGAATATACTGATAAGCTAGACAAACTTGACAAAGAAGCTAAAGAGAAATTTAACAACATCCCTGCTGAGAAAAAACTCATCGTAACCAGCGAAGGATGCTTCAAATACTTCTCTAAAGCCTACGGTGTCCCAAGTGCCTACATCTGGGAAATCAACACTGAAGAAGAAGGAACTCCTGACCAAATCAAGACCTTGGTTGAAAAACTTCGCCAAACAAAAACTCCTTCCCTCTTTGTAGAATCAAGTGTGGATGACCGTCCAATGAAGACTGTTTCACAAGACACAAACATCCCAATCTACGCACAAATCTTTACTGACTCTATCGCTGAAGAAGGTAAAGAAGGCGATAGCTATTACAACATGATGAAATACAACCTTGACAAGATTGCTGAAGGTTTAGCTAAATAATCATTTAAAAAACGTCAGTCAGCATGAATTGGCGTTTTTTTGATTCAAAATCCGGTCAAATTATTGGAAAACTCTGAACATTTAATGTAGAATGAAAGAAAAAAGATTGGAGTAGCTTATGACTACATTCCTTGGAAACCCTGTTACTTTTACGGGAAAACAATTACAAGTAGGCGACAAGGCACTTGATTTCTCTCTCACAACGACTGACCTCTCTAAAAAAACACTAGCTGATTTTGAAGGCAAGAAAAAGATTTTGAGCGTCATCCCTTCTATCGATACAGGTATCTGCTCGCTACAGACTCGTCGCTTTAACCAAGAATTGGCTAGCTTAGACAACACTGTTGTTCTAACTGTGTCTATGGACCTCCCCTTCGCTCAAAAACGCTGGTGTGGTGCTGAAGGAATTGAAAATGCCATCATGCTCTCAGACTACTTCGACCACTCCTTTGGACGCGATTATGCCCTCTTAATCAATGAATGGCATCTGCTTGCTCGCGCGGTCTTTGTCCTTGATGCTGACAATATTATCCGTTATGTTGAGTATGTGGACAATATCAACAGCGAGCCAAACTTTGAAGCAGCCATTGAAGCAGCAAAGTCGCTTGACTAAAAGAAAGCCCACTTGTAACAAGACAGAAAGCTAGAGAAATCTAGCTTTTTTTGGTATACTAGATGGAGATAATAAACAAGGAAATACGAATGACACCAAATAAAGAAGATTACTTAAAATGTATTTATGAGATTGGCATGGAAGTTCCTAAGATTACCAACAAGGAAATAGCTACTCGGATGCAGGTATCACCTCCTGCGGTAACTGAGATGATCAAGCGCATGCAATCCGAAAATCTTATATTAAAGAATAAAGAAAATGGCTATATACTAACGGATATTGGTTTAAAGCTGGTCTCTGAGCTTTATCGTAAGCATCGACTGATAGAGGTCTTTCTAGTTCACCATCTAGACTATACCAGCAATCAGATTCACGATGAGGCTGAGGTATTAGAGCATACAGTTTCAGACCTTTTTGTGGAGAGACTGGAGAGTATGTTAGGCTTTCCAAAGACCTGTCCCCATGGAGGAACTATTCCTGCTAAGGGTGAGCTTCTAGTTGAGGTTAATAACCTGCCACTTTCTGATATCAAAGAAGTAGGAAACTACCTTCTGACAAGAGTTCATGACAGCTTTGAAATCCTCCAATATTTGGATAAACATGCCATCCATATTGGAGACCAACTCCAAGTCAAGCAGTTCGATGGCTTCTCTAATACTTTTACCCTGATTCACAACAATGAAGAACTTCAAGTCAGCCTCGAAATCGCTAAACAACTCTATGTTGAAAAAATGAACTAAAGTCTTTATCAGCAAAAAACCAAGCCCGCTAGCTTGGTTTTTCTTATCTATTTTTGGTGTCAAGAATGATTGTTACCGGTCCATCATTGACCAGTTCCACCTGCATATCTGCTCCGAAAATACCTATTTTCACAGGAACTTCCTTGGCTAGTTCTCGGTTAAAATCTTGATAGAAAGCCTCTGCAACATCAGGCTTAGTAGCACCTGTAAAAGCTGGGCGATTCCCTTTTTTGGTATCAGCAAAAAGAGTGAATTGAGAGATGGAGAGGATTTCTCCTTGGATATCCTTGACTGATAAATTCATCTTGCCTTCGGTATCTGAAAAGATACGCATGTTGACAAGTTTTCTCACTGCATAATCCAAATCTTCTTTTTGATCCTCAGGGCCAACACCAACTAGGAGTAATAATCCCTGCTGGATTTGTCCATATACCTGACCTTCAATGCTAACTTGGGCTTTTTTGACCCTCTGAATAATGATTTTCATAATAGCCTTTCTAGATCTATCGCCCCAACTTAACCATTGGTCCGTTTAACAGAGTAGACTTCTGGTACACTCTTAATCTTATCAACTACCGTTGTCAGAGTTGAAAGGTTAGAAATCCCAAATGAAACGTGAATATTGGCAAATTTCATATCTTTTGTAGGCTGGGCATTAACCGTTGAGATGTTTTTAGTTGTATTTGACAAGACCTGTAAAACATCGTTCAAAAGTCCAGTACGATTGAGACCGTAAATATCGATATGCGCCATATATTCCTTGCTTGAGAATTGGTCTTCCCATTCAACATCGAGTAGACGTTGCTCGTAGTTTTCCTGCGAACGAAGATTCATACAGTCAACACGGTGGATAGCAACACCACGACCTTTAGTAATGTAGCCGACGATATCATCACCTGGAACAGGGTTACAACATTTGGCAATCCGGATCAAGAGCCCAGAAGCACCTTGGATGACTACTCCACCCTCATGCTTAACCTTAAGCGTGTCCTTGTTCTCCACCTTGACTTCGCCACCCTTGACCAATTCTTCAGCTTCTGCTTTAGCTTTGGCCCGCTCTTCTTCACGACGTTCCTTCTCAGTCAAACGGTTAAAGACAGTGATAGCTCCGATTTCTCCAAAACCAATAGCCGCAAAGAGGGCTTCTTCTGTCTTGTAGCTGGTTTTTTGAAGGACTTCATCCATGTGGCGCTTGTCCATAAATTTATTGGCCACATAGCCGTTTTCTTGAAGCTGACTAATCAGCAATTCACGGCCTTTATTGATGGACAATTCTTTGTCTTGATTTTTAAAAAACTGACGAATTTTATTGCGTGCCTTGCTGGTCTTGACCATATTGAGCCAGTCACGGCTTGGTCCAAATGAATTTGGATTGGTGATGATTTCAACCTGGTCACCCGTTTTTAACTTGGTCGTCAAAGGAACCATACGGCCATTAACCTTGGCTCCAGTCGCTTTTTCCCCAATCTTTGTATGAATTTCATAAGCAAAGTCAATCGGACCTGAATCTTTTGGAAGTGAACGAACCGCCCCATCTGGAGTAAAGACATAAATCTCCTCAGCCAGATAGTTTTCCTTGACAGTATCTACAAATTCCTTGGCATCATCTGCTTGATCTTGGAGTTCCATCATCTCCTTAATCCAGTTCATCCCGATAGCAGATTCCTTACTATTAACCTGACCCTTGATTCCTTTTTTGTAAGCCCAGTGAGCCGCAACCCCGTACTCAGCAACCTCGTGCATCTCCTTAGTACGAATCTGGAACTCAATCGGCCCTTTTGGTCCATAAACAGTCGTATGGATAGACTGGTAACCATTGGCCTTACGATTGGCAATATAGTCCTTGAAACGTCCCGGCATTGGCTTCCAAAGCTCATGAACGTAACCTAACATCGCATAGACATCACTCTGAGTGTCTAGGATACAGCGAATGGCAATCAGGTCGTAGATCTCTTCAAAACGTTTTTTCTTATCCTGCATCTTACGATAGATAGAGTAGATATGCTTTGGACGACCGTAGATTTTTCCTGTAAGATGGCGCTCAGATGAGTATTCCTCGAGTTTCGTCACAACTTCATCGACCAAGGCTTCACGCTCTTGACGTTTTTCCTTCATCATGTGACTAATCTTGTAAAATTCAGTTGGATTGAGATAGCGGAAAGAGAGATCTTCCAGTTCCCACTTCACACTTGAAATCCCCAAACGGTGAGCAAGCGGTGCATAGATTTCCATGGTTTCTCTGGAAATACGTTCCTGCTTGTCCTTACGAAGGTGCTTAAGGGTGCGCATATTATGCAGGCGGTCAGATAGTTTGACCAAGATAACACGGATATCTTCTGACATAGCCATGAGCATCTTGCGATGATTCTCAGCCAGCTGCTCCTCGATAGACTTATACTCAACCTTACCAAGCTTGGTAACACCATCTACAATCACTCGAACATCGTGACCAAATTCGCGTTCTAAGTCATCCAAGGTAGCTTCTGTGTCTTCTACCACGTCATGCAAAAAACCACAGGCAACAGTGACAGCATCTAGCTTGAGTTTAGCTAAGATTCCTGCTACCTGAATAGGGTGGATAATGTAAGGCTCACCTGATTTACGATATTGGCCACTATGACATTCTACAGCGTAAACCAAGGCCTTGTGTACAAAAGCCACATCTTCTTTCGATAAATATTTTTGCGTTAAAGCGACGACTTCATCGCCTGAATAAATTACTTCTTTTGGCATGCATACTCTCCAATTCTTCCTACCATTTTAACACTTTTTTGAGGATATGAAAACTAGAAAAGCCTCTTCTGTAAGAGTTTGCTAAACTTAATAAAAAAACACTACCAGAAAAAATCTAGTAGTGCTCATTGATTCAAATTTATCTTAGTAAACTGTTTTTTCAGTTTCTACATCGAAGAAGTGAGCTTTGTTCAAGTCAAATCCAAGTTCAACTGTTGCACCAGCTTGCAAGTAGTCACGAGCGTCAACTTTTGCAACGAATTCATCTTTACCAACTTGGCAGTATAGGTGAGATTCTGAACCTAGCAATTCTGATACAGAGATCGTTGCTTTCACAACTGATTCTGGGAATGTTTCAAGGAAAGCAGGTTCTGCATTCACATCTTCTGGACGAATACCGAAGATCAATTCTTTACCTTCGTAACCTTTTTCACGAAGAACTTTCAAAGCACCTTCTGGAACTTTCAAGTTAAAGCCGTCACCAACGATGTGGTCACCGTTCAATTTAACGTTGATGAAGTTCATAGCTGGGCTTCCGATGAATCCTGCTACGAATTTGTTAACTGGGTTTTTGTAAACTTCTTGAGGAGTACCGATTTGTTCAACACGTCCGATAGTACCTGTACCAGCAGGGTTCTTAGTTGCTGACATAATAACGATACGGTCTGCAAGTGTCATCGCTTCTGTTTGGTCGTGAGTTACGTAGATAGTTGTAGCTCCGATACGACGGTGGATTTTAGCAATTTCAGCACGCATTGATACACGAAGTTTAGCATCCAAGTTTGACAAAGGTTCGTCCATCAAGAATACTTTGGCATCACGGACGATTGCACGACCCATGGCAACACGTTGACGTTGACCACCTGAAAGGTCAGCTGGTTTACGATCCAAGAATTCTTTCAAACCAAGAATTTCTGCTGCTTCTTGTACACGTTTGTCAATGTCTTCTTTACTGTATTTACGCAATTTCAAACCGAAGGCCATGTTATCGTATACAGTCATGTGTGGGTAAAGAGCGTAGTTTTGGAATACCATCGCGATGTCACGGTCTTTTGGAGCTACGTCGTTGACAACCACGCCATCGATAGATGCAGTACCTTCTGTGATGTCTTCAAGACCAGCAATCATACGAAGAGTAGTTGATTTACCACATCCTGAAGGTCCTACGAAAACGATAAACTCTTTGTCTTTGATGTTCAAGTTGAAATCTTCAACTGAATAGTGTTCGCTGTTTGGATATTTTTTGTAAATATTTTTAAGATTTAATTCTACCATTGTGGAGAACTCCTTTTGTCATTTGATAGTTTTATTATAGATGAAAACGTTTTACTTTTCTATGGCAAGGTGACCAAAAAAATAAAAAAGTTCTGTGCAACTTGCACAAAACTTTAGATGATATCTGGTAAAATCAACTGATAACACAAGGTGAGGTCAGTCAATTCTTTCAACTGAAGACCGGTCAATTCTTCCCATTTATCAATCTTGTACTGGAGAGAATTGCGATGCAGATACAGTTGTTGAGCTGTTTTTGTCAGGACTGCACTGTTTTCCCACAGTGAAAGGATGATTTCCTGAATCTGATCCTGGTCCACAATCATCTGATGCAGATATTCCTTGACAACTCGGAGATCCACGATTCTTTCACCCATACTCCACAGATAAAGTTGAGAAAAAGTATGAAACCCTTGATGCCCTTGTCGCCACCAGTTTTTGAACAATTCCCGTTCTGCTTTGATGAGATCTGACAGAGCCTGATATCCTGTCTGTGACCAGACCTGACCTAACATGATGGATAAACGTACTCCAAAGTCATATTCTACAGCTTCCAAGGTATCCATCAAGATAGAGCGAACGGATGTGTACTTATCCTGTTGGAGAACAAAAATGTAATCCTGCGCTCCCACCTGAAGCACTGTTTGACAATTTGGAAAGAGGGTTCCCGTCATCTCTAACCAAGACGTTAAATTCTCCTGTTGAAAATAAGATAGGTGACAATAGACAAGCTGCAATTTTTTAAAGTTTTGCGGTGCCTGTCCTTTGCCTTCAATGAGATAACTATACCAGGGATTGAGGGAAATGGTTTGCTCCTGTTTGGTTAAGAGAGCCACCAGTTGTTTTTCACGCTCGCTAAGACTAGCTTCCTCAAGCAAAAGCCACTGATAATTTGACAGAGGTAGACTTAGATAACCCTCTTTATCAACTGGCTGATCTAAGATTTTACCATCAGGAAACCAATCCAGTAGTTCTTTTGCAATCATTTCTAGCCCTCCACTTTTTGGATGCACCAAGAAATCAAGGTTTCGAGGCGCTCCACATTTTCAGTCATATGAAGATAGCCCATGACCGCTTCAAAACCCGTGGACATACGGTAGGTTACCACATCCGCATTCTTAGCCTTAGTATGGCTGTTTGTGTTGCGCCCCCGTTTATAGATTTCTTCTTCTTTTTCCGTTAGGATTTCTTCTTCCAGCATGAGGGAAATCAAATATGCCTGAGCCTTGGCCGACACATACTTGGTTGCCTCTTGGTGAAGTTTATTGGGCTTGGTCATGCCTTTGAGAATGAGATGGCGACGAATATACATGGAATACACCGCATCCCCTTCAAAGGCTAGCGCAATCCCGTTAATGAGATTGACATCAATCACGTGTCCACCTCACTCCATCCTTGGTGTCAAGTAGCTTAATCCCTTGTGCAGCTAGTTGGTCACGGATTTGGTCAGCTGTCGCAAAGTCTTTATTAGCACGCGCTTCTTGGCGTTTTTGGATCAAGGCTTCAATCTCTTCATCCAAAACTTCTTCGACAAAGACTACTCCAAAGACTTCTAACATGGCCGCAAGAGCTTCCTTAACGGTTGCATCATAGTTGCCTGAGTTGATCCATTTGGCCATTTCAAAGACAACTGTGATACCATTGGCAGAGTTGAAATCCTCATCCATGGCCGCTACAAACTTATCTTTAAATGCCTGTAACTCCTGAGCATCTACTGTTCCAGTAAATGGTTGTTCATAGGTGTTCTTCAAATACTTGAGATTTGTCTCCGCATCACGCACTGCTTTTTCCGTAAAATTGATAGGCTTACGGTAGTGCTGAGTCGCAAAGAAGAATCTCAATACTTGACCGTCGATAGTTTTGAGAGCATCGTGTACCGTAATGAAGTTTCCCAAAGACTTAGACATCTTGACATTGTCAATATTGACAAAACCATTGTGCATCCAGTAGTTGGCAAAGGTCTTGCCTGTTTTAGCTTCAGACTGGGCAATTTCGTTGGTATGGTGAGGAAACTCAAGGTCAGCTCCACCACCGTGAATATCGATGGTATCACCCAAAATCTCCGTTGACATGACCGAACATTCGATATGCCAGCCTGGACGTCCAGGTCCCCAAGGACTGTTCCAAGAAATCTCACCTGGTTTAGCAGCTTTCCAAAGAGCAAAGTCTACAGGGTTTTCCTTGCGAGCCGTTTCTTCATCGGTACGGCCTGAAGCACCTAGTTCCAAGTCTTCTAGTGTTTTATTAGCTAACTTAGCATAGTTATGAGATTTTCCCACACGGAAATAGACATCTCCTTGACTCTCATAAGCATAGCCCTTTTCAATCAAATCAACAACAAAACGAATAATATCATCCATAAACTCGACTACACGAGGATGACGAGTTGCAGGCTTCACGCCTAAAGCCGTCACGTCCTCACGAAAGGCAGCAATGTACTTGTCCGCTACTTCTTGAGGTGTGATGCCTTCTTCCTTGGCTCGGTTGATAATCTTGTCATCTACATCGGTAAAGTTGGAAATGTAGGCAACCTCATAACCACGGTACTCAAAGTAGCGACGAATGGTATCGAAGGCTACTGTCGAGCGGGCATTCCCCACGTGGATATAATTATATACCGTTGGCCCACAGACATACATGAGAACCTCTCCCTTTGTAATCGGGACAAATTCTCGTAAATCACGAGACATGGTGTCATAGATTTTAATCATAAAATAATAGTCAGGAAAGCTAAAATTCATAAACAGATATTTTCATAACTAACTGTTCAACTAAATTTTAGTCCGATTGCCTGTCACAAATCGGATTTCCTTGCTCCTTTCTAAACATAAAAGAAGAATACAGTAAAAAGATGAAGGGAGTCACTACGGAAGTTTTATTGCTATGTTTTCCGTTAGGCTCCCTTCCTTTCTTATTTCGAATTTATCGTAAAGACTAGTCTAAACTAACTCTCGAGCAATAACTAGGGCTATCTCAAAGAAAGTCATAGCATCCGCTTTTCTATCCTCGCGTCTAGCATCCCATTCGTGATTTTGATGGTCGACATAGTCAGCTGTGTAGAAAAACTGATAGACATTGGCTAGTCGATATTGGGCCCAGGCCATGATAGCTGAAGCTTCCATATCTACAACTCTAGCTCCTGCTGCTAGTCTTCGTTTGACTTTAGCAGCTGTCTCACGATAGAAGGCATCTGTGGTCCAAGACTTTGTTCGAATATGCTCAATGCCAGCTTTATCCAAGGCTTTTTCCATAGTTAAGAGTAGAGATTGCTCATAGACTATTTCATCACTTGCTGGAGCATAGTGATAACTAGTACCTTCATCACGTAAAGCCGAGCTTGGTAGGATAATCTTATCTGCTTGAATAGACTGGTCTAGAACTCCGCAAGATCCTAAAATGATAAAGTTCTTGAATCCTCTTACTTTGAGTTCTTCTAAGAGTCCAACAACCATTGGAGCTCCAATAAGAGCCATAGCAACTGCTACTTTACTCCCATCTTTTTCATAGATATACCATGGCAGTTTACCATTTAGATTGGTAAGATAGCCACCTTCGTAGACACTATCTATCTGCTTTACTCGTTCAAGGATCTCTCCATTAAAAGACAAGATAATGGTATCACAGATTTCTCCACCACTAAGGAGGCTTCGATCAGTTGGCTCTATAACAGCAGGTACATTTTCAAATTCTTCTAATAGCATTTATTACTCTTTCGCATTCAGATAAACCACCTGGGTCTGTTTAACAAAGCCAATCTTTTCATACAAACGTTTGGCACCTACATTGCTATCTTCCACGGCAATCTGAAACTCCTTGTCATTTTGCTCAATCAGTTTGTTGACTAGGGATTTTGCTAGATAGCTTCCGTAGCCTTGCCCACGTTCAAGCTCAGCTATTGCTAAACCATAGAGGTAATTCGTATTACTCGATAGATCAACTGTGCAAGTTCCAATAACCTGATCATTCTTTAGTAAAATATATAGGCGACTTTCTGGATCCTTCAGAGCTTTAGCAACATATCTATCCACAACTTCTCTAGATTCATGTTCCTCTGAAAATGCCTGAAATTTTAACTGACTAATTTGCTCCTGATAGGAACGATCTGCTAACAAAACTTCAAGATTAGAAACGTTTGCTAACGGGTAAGGTCTTCTATCCTTACCTAACCAAGTTTCTGTCTCTTCATCCTCAATTAGTCCCCAGTTGCTGACAAAATCAGGATGACGGTCTAGAAAAATACGTTCTGTCTGAAAAGTCACTGAATGAATCGGAAAAGAAGCTGTTTCTTTCTCAAAACTTCTATACAAAGCCCGCGCAATTCCTTGACGGCGATGATTGGGGTGGACCAGTATCGCTACTTCCACATCTTGGTCATCTGCGTAGACGGTTAATAGGCCAACAAGTTCACCTTTTTCGTAATAAAGAAAAAAGGCGGGCATGTTGGGGTCAAAATTGAGCATATTGGAGAGATAAGGCTCCCGAAAAGTTCCGTCATAGGCTTGGCAACAGTTAATTAGTTTTTTCGCCTCAGATAGCCCCTCTTGGCTTAACTTGTTTCTTGCTTGAATCATATAGGTATCCTCTATAAACCTGACGATCTATGACTGGCATCTCTCGCCTGCTCAAGTTTATTGACGTAGTATTCCCGTTTTACTTCAACTTCGTGAATGGTTGGTTCATCCTTTTGTCCATGCACTCGGACAATCTTGGCTGGAATTCCGACAACCGTCACATCACTAGGAACATCTGCTACGACAACCGCTGCAGCACCGACTTTGGCATTTTCACCGATTTCTACAGGTCCAATGACTTGAGCATGAGCAGAGATGAGAGCTCCTTTACGAACGGTCGGATGGCGTTTGCCAACATCCTTCCCTGTCCCGCCAAGAGTTACCCCGTGGTAGAGAAGAACCCCTTTTTCAACGATAGCCGTCTCCCCAATTACAAGACCTGAACCATGGTCGATAAAGACACCTGATTCAATCTGAGCTCCAGGGTGAATCTCTATCTGCGTCCAAAAACGCCAAAACTGGCTGTGCATACGAGCTAAAAGCTTAAAGCCATGTTTCCAGAGAAAATGAGAGAGACGGTGAGCAGCCAAGGCTTTGACACCAGGATAGGTCAATAAAACCTCTAAAGTGGTGCGAGCCGCTGGATCATTTTCTTTTACGATATCAATGGTTTCACGCCACCATCCCATACATTTCTCCTTTTCTTATTCTGAGTCTTTTGGTGTTTCTGTAGTTTCTTTCTTAGGTTTGTGGTCCTTGTGGTGGTGACGAGGACGATCTCCATGACGAGGACCTTTGTCCCCTTTTTCTTCTGAACGTTCAGGTTTTGGCGGACGTGGCAAGAGTGCCTTCATAGAAGCATCTACACGACCTTTTTCATCGATCTTAATAACCTTCACATCTACAAAATCACCAATTTGAACTAAATCTTCTACATTGTTAGTACGAGTCCAAGCCATTTCAGAGATGTGTACGAGGGCATCTGTCTTATCAAAGAGGTTGACAAAGGCACCAAATTTCTCGATACGAACAACTTTGGCATGGTAGACTTCGTCCACTTTAGCTTCACGAACCAATCCAGCAATGATCTCTTTGGCACGGTTAATGGCAGCTTGGTCGCTAGAGTAGATAGACACGTTACCTTCTTCGTCGATATCAATCTTAACGCCTGTTTCGGCGATAATCTTATCGATGGTTTCTCCACCTTTACCGATGACAATCTTAATCTTGTCCACATCGATCTTGATGGTATCAATTTTCGGAGCAGTTGGAGCCAATTCTGGACGAACTTCTGGAATGGTTGCTTCGATGACGTCAAGGATTTCAAAACGAGCTTTCTTGGCTTGAGCAAGAGCTTCTGTCAAGATTTCTGCAGTAATCCCTTGGATCTTGATATCCATTTGAAGGGCTGTAATCCCATCACGAGTACCTGCAACCTTGAAGTCCATGTCTCCAAAGTGGTCTTCCAAACCTTGGATATCTGTCAATACTGTATAGTTGTTTCCATCTGAGATAAGACCCATAGCAATACCAGCTACTGGCGCCTTGATTGGCACACCACCAGCCATAAGAGCAAGTGTTCCCGCACAAATAGAGGCTTGAGAAGAAGAACCGTTTGATTCCAATACTTCTGCTACTAGACGAATCGCATATGGGAATTCTTCCAAGCTTGGCAATACTTGAGCAAGGGCACGCTCACCGAGAGCACCGTGACCAATTTCACGACGACCAGGTGCACCGTAACGACCAGTTTCCCCTACAGAGTATTGTGGGAAGTTATAGTGGTGCATAAAGCGTTTCTTGTACTCTGGATCCAAACCATCGATGATTTGAGTTTCACCCATTGGCGCCAAAGTCAAGATAGAAAGAGCTTGCGTTTGTCCACGAGTGAAGAGACCAGAACCGTGTACGCGAGGAAGGAAATCAACAACCGCATCCAAAGGACGGATTTCATCGACCTTACGACCATCAGGACGCACCTTGTCTTCTGTGATCAAACGGCGCACTTCTGCGTGTTCCATTTGTTCCAAGATTTCAGCTACATCACGCATGATACGGTCAAATTCTTCGTGGTCTGCATATTTTTCTTCATACACAGCAGTCACTTGGTCCTTAACTGCTTGAGTTGCAGCTTCACGCGCCAATTTTTCTTCAACTTGAACAGCTTTTTGAAGGTCACTGTTATAGGCTGCGATGATTTCAGCTTGCAATGCAGCATCTACATGAAGCAATTCTACTTCTGCTTTTTCTTTTCCAACAGCAGCAACGATTTCTTCTTGGAAAGCAATCAATTCTTTAACTGCTTCGTGCCCTTTAAGAAGAGCTTCCAACATGATCTCTTCTGACAATTCTTTGGCACCAGACTCTACCATGTTGATAGCGTGCTTGGTACCAGCTACTGTCAATTCAAGAAGAGAGCGTTCTGCTTGTTCTTGCGTTGGGTTGATGACGATTTCCCCATCGACATAACCTACTTGTACTCCAGCGATTGGACCATCAAATGGAATATCTGAGATAGACAAGGCCAAAGATGAACCAAACATAGCCGCCATTGGTGCAGATGCATTTTCATCGTAAGAAAGAACAGTATTGATGACTTGCACTTCATTACGGAAACCTTCCGCAAACATAGGACGGATTGGACGGTCAATCAAACGCGCTGTCAAAGTCGCATCTGTTGAAGGACGTCCTTCACGTTTCATAAAGCCACCAGGAAATTTCCCAGCTGCATACATTTTTTCTTCGTAGTTTACTTGAAGCGGGAAGAAATCCCCAGTTGCCATTTTCTTAGACATAACGGCAGCAGTCAAGACAGTTGACTCACCGTAACGCACGACAACAGAGCCATTTGCTTGCTTAGCAACCTGACCAGTCTCTACGATCAACTCACGACCAGCAAAAGTCGTTTGAAACACATGTTTTGTCATTTTAATCCCCTTTGGATTGATAAAATTATACGCCTTGCCTACAAAAATCAAGATACTAAGCCGTTAAGCAACTCAAAGGAAAATAGGAAATCAAACGACGGAGCGAATGCTCCTAGGTAGATTTATCTTTTTCCACAGAGTTGTAGGCGTGTTCAATTCTCAAGATACAAATCATTAGAAAGGTTTGATACTAAAGCATCTAAACCTTTCACGCTAACCGCTATTAGGCGATTAGCTAAATGCTTTACTAACTCTCTCGTCAAATATCATCGATTTGACTCGCTCGTGTCGCTCTTTCCTACCGTCAGTCATCTGAAAGGTTTGATGCTAAAACATCTAAACCTTTCACGTTAACCGCTATTAAGCGATTAGCTAAATGATTTACTAACTCCCTCGTCAAATAATATCGATTTGACTCGCTCGTGTCGCTAAACCTTGCAGTTTGAATGCATTGTATTATTTAATACCCTCATCTTTGTATCAAGTACGTACAGAGTCTATTTTATCATATTTTTCTTAAAAAGTGCGGGCTTTTCTATTAAAAAGGAACCATTCCTCCATGAAAAGAAGAATGGTTTGCTTTTTATTATCCTAAAGACTGGTGATTGAACAAGGCATGAGTTGCTTGGTGGATATATTGGGCAGTTTCTGCATTGTTCATAGTGTAAAGATGCACACCTGCTACGTCTTGCGTTACCAAGTCCACGATTTGGTCTACGGCATAGGCAAGTCCTGCTGCTCTGAGTGACTCAGGGTCATTCTCATACTTGTCCAAGATAGCCTTAAACTTACGTGGGAGATGGATATTCTCACAAGTCTTCAAAAGACGAAGAGCTTGGTTACGGTTGAGGATTGGCATGATACCCGCATGAATAGGCACATCAATTCCAGCTAAGATACACTTGTCTTGGAAATCATAGAAACGCTCATTGTCAAAGAAGAGTTGCGTTACTAGACTAGAGCATCCTGCATCCACTTTTTTCTTAAGATTTTGGATATCTGAGATTTGGTTTGGCGAATCAGGGTGTCCTTCCGGATAACAAGCACCAATGATATCAAAGTGTGGGGCCTGTTCCTTGATGAACTCAATCAAGTCTGTCGCATAACGGAAATCCTTCTGTGGCTCAACACCTGGAATGATATCTCCACGAAGAGCCAAGATTTTCTGTACTCCAACCTTATCCAAATCTACAATTGTCTCAGCAACCTTATCCTTGGTCAAGTAAATGGCTGGCAAGTGAGCAATGGTTGGAATCTCCAAGTCATTTTGGATATAATCAGCCAAACGAACCGTCGTCTCTTTGATATTAAATTTATTATTGCTGGCAGTCACACTGATAAAGTGTGGAGCCAAATCTTGCATGTTTTGCAGAGCTGCAATAATTTTGTCATTGCCTACTGCTGGGTTTGGAGGGAAAACTTCAAATGAGAGGGACGGTGTTTGACGTGACATATGTATGAACCTTTTCTAGTTGATTTCTTACTGATCAACCATGTATGGAGAAATGTCTTTTCTTACAATTTCTCACGCGCAGCTTTAGCAGCTTCTACAAGGCGGATCAAGCTTTCTTTAGTTTCTGGAATACCACGTGTTTTCAAACCACAGTCAGGGTTGATCCAAACTTTTCTGCTTGGTACTTTAGCAAGGATGGCTTCGATGGTGTGGTCGATTTCGCCTTCGTTAGGCACACGAGGTGAGTGGATATCGTAAACCCCAGGTCCAACTTCTGTTTGGAAGTTTTTCGCTTTGAGTTCGTCCAAGATTTCAAGGTTTGAACGGCTAGCTTCAAATGAGATAACGTCTGCATCCAAGTTGTCGATAGCTGGGATGATATCTGTAAATTCTGAGTAACACATGTGAGTGTGGATTTGTGTGTCTGGTGCTACTGTTGAGTGTACCAAGCGGAAGGCTGGAATAGCCCAGTCAAGGTAATCTTCGTACCAGTCGCTACGACGGAGTGGCAATTTCTCACGAAGAGCAGCCTCGTCGATTTGGATGATTTTCACGCCTGCAGCTTCAAGGTCAAGAACTTCATCCTTGATAGCAAGAGCGATTTGAAGAGTAGAATCCTTGATAGAGATGTCTTCACGTGGGAATGACCAGTTAAGGATGGTAACAGGTCCAGTCAACATACCTTTAACAGGTTTGTCAGTACGGCTTTGTGCGTAGCTAGACCATTTAACAGTGATTGGGTTGAGACGAGTGACATCACCCCAGATGATTGGTGGTTTAACACCACGCATACCGTATGATTGTACCCAACCGTTTTTAGAGAAGAGGTAACCTGACAAGTTTTGACCGAAGTACTCAACCATGTCATTACGCTCGAATTCACCGTGTACAAGCACGTCAAATCCTACTTCTTCTTGCCACTTGATCCATTCGTCGATGGTTTCAGCAAGGAAGGCATCGTATTCTTCTTGAGTCAATTCACCCTTACGGAAGGCCAAACGTTTAGCACGAACTTCCTTGGTTTGAGGGAATGAACCGATAGTTGTTGTTGGAAGAGCTGGAAGTTTGAATGCTTCTTCTTGGATAGCTTCACGTTCTGCAAAGGCTGGCAAACGAGTGTAGTCTGCGTCAGTCAATCCAGCGATACGAGCACGAAGTTCCGCATTTTCACCAACACGTTCAGTCGCAAAGAGTTCTTTGTTTGCTGCAAGTGCTTCTGCACCTTGACCGTTGTGGATAGCATCCAAGTCACGGATCTCATCCAATTTTTCAACTGCGAAAGCAAAGTGGTTCAAGATAGCTGGTTCAAATTCTTCGTTAGCAGTTGTAAATGGCACATGAAGAAGTGAACATGAGCTAGTCAAAACGATATTTTCAGCTGGGATTTGCTCAAGAACAGCCAAGCTCTTTTCGTAGTTGTTTCGCCAGATGTTCTTACCATTAACAATACCTGCATAAAGAGTCTTGTCAGCTGGGAAGCCACCTTTAACGAGTTCAAGAGTTTTCTTACCTTCAACGAAGTCAAGACCGATCGCATCTACTGGCAATTTCACAAGGTCAGCGTAAACGTCACGAACGTCACCGAAGTAAGTTTGAAGCAAGACTTCAAGACCTTTTTTATCAGCCAAAAGTTTATTGTAGAGGTTCAAGAAGAGAGTTTTTTCTTCTTCTGTCAAGTCTTTGACAAGAGCAGCTTCATCGAGTTGGATACGAGTCGCACCAAGTTCAGACAATTTAGCAAAAACATCTTGGTAAGTAGCTACTAAGCTATCTACGAAATCTTCTGCTTTCACACCTTCTTCAAAGTCTGACAATTGAAGGAAAGTGAATGGACCTACAAGGACAGGACGAGTGTTGAGACCAAGTTCTTTAGCTTCTTGGAACTCATCAAAGATCTTGTGTCCAGCCAATTTTACTTGAGTGTCTTTTTCAAATTTAGGAACGATGTAGTGGTAGTTGGTGTTGAACCATTTCTTCATTGGAAGAGCACGAACATCCCCTTTTTCTCCTTGGTAACCACGTCCCAAAGCGAAGTAGCGTTCAAGATCTGACAAGTCCAAGTTTTGTACTGATGCAGGAACTACGTTGAAAAGGAAAGCAGCATCAAGGAAGTTGTCATAGTGAGAAAAGTCATTTGATGGAATTTCAGTGATGCCTTTTTCTTTGACGATGTTCCAGTGTTTTGCACGCAATTCTTTAGCCGCAGCCAAGAGTTCTTCTTCTGAGATTTCTTTTCTAAAGTATTTTTCAGTTGTAAATTTTAATTCGCGGAATTCACCCAAACGAGGGAAACCGATAATTGTAGTTGACATGTTTTGTCCTCCAAAAATTGTTGTTGAAACTATCTTAACAGAAAAGAAAGCGTCTGTATAATTGTAAAAAATTAGGCTTTGATATAGTTTGAAACTATATCGCTATTTCGAGCACAAAAAAAGATTTAGAGAAAATTCCCCAAATCCTTTGATAGATAAAGATTGACAGCCTTTCACACAAACAACGTTCACAGTCCTAGATTCGCAATTAGGAGTCTGACTATGGCTTGTTATTAGAAAAGACTATAGGTCAGTTTAATCAACTTTTTTCCTGTTCAAGTGGAACGACTGCTAGTGTCTTGCCTAAACTGGCTAAAACTTTTAAGACCGTATCCAACTGAGGACTGGTCTTTCCTGTTTCCATCCTAGCAATAACAGGCTGACTCACTCCACTGAGTTCTTCTAGCTTTTTCTGACTGATTCCTTGCTCATGTCTAGCCTCAATCAACTCGCTCATGATAGCCACTCGCATATCACTTTCAAGGATTTCCTCCTTGGTAAAGAGTTGAGACCGGACATCCTTCCAGTTACTTCCAATAGCACTATTCTTCATCACTTAACCCTCTTTCTTTTAAGTCTTTCAGTTCACGCTTGGCTTTTTCAATTTCTCTTCTAGGAGTCTTTTGAGTCTTTTTGACAAAATGATGTAAAAGAACAAAACTCCCATCAAGCCAAGCTACAAATAAAATCCTATCCCGAAGAGGTCTTAGTTCCCATATCTCATCTTCTAAATGTTTAATATAGGGTTCACCAGCTCTAGTCCCATACTGACTCAACAACTCAATATAGTCGTTTAGTTTATTGAGTTTTATGCGACTATCCTTACTTTTACGACAGGCCAATTCTCTCATATAATCCAAGACTGGCTCATTTCCATTTTTGTCCTTATAGAAGTAAATCGTGTGCACCAAGCAACCTCTTTTCAATTAAATTATAACTCAAAAGTTATTAAAAGTAAATTCAAATACTTATAAAAAGAAAACCTTAGAAAATTCTAAAGGTCTCATTTTAATTGTTCGAAAAAATTACGAAAAGAGTTCTAAATTAGAGTTAATCCTGACTCTTACTCCAGCTCTATCCCCTTGTCACGGAGATTTGCCAGACACTCCTCATAGTAGCTAGCATCATGTTCGCTATAGATTGGACTTTTCAGTTTTTCCTCTACTAAGTCTTGGTAAGGAGGACAGGTCTTGCCGCGGTAGTTCTTGTTCAGCCACTCTGGACTGACCTTGTAACCACGACGAGCCATCTCCTCCATGATCAAGTCATGATAGGCATAGAGACGATAAGGCGAGTGGGTAAAGACATAGTCCACCGTCGCATGCTTTCTGCCCCAGCCATTGCCACGCAGAGCGCAACACTCTCGATGTTGTCCCAAGAGCTGAGGACGGGGCAGTTGTGGGATCAAAGCCTCATGCCAAAGTCTCATGGGAGTCTCCTTTCAGCAAGGTCGAATGTTGCAAATAGCTATTTGGGTAGTGGTCAAGCAAATCTCGAGTCTTAGCAATCAAGTCTTGCTTAGAAGCTTGACCAAAGCGATAGCGATCCAACAAGAGCATATAGTCTTTGCGTTCGTCAAGGCTAGCTTGCTTTTTAAAATAGCCCCAAATATGCTGAAAAGCATTGCAAACCTGACCCCTATGTTCTGGAATCTGGCAGGCACGGTCAATCATCTCTTGAACCTGACTCACCTCCACCACTTCTTGCTTGAGATACTGGCGAATGTCCTTGTAAATATTGCTGGAATGGCTCAAAACAAGGTATTTATTTTCCGCCCAGAGTTGCTGACAAAGGGCACGTTGGTTGTTATTTTCCATATTTCTCCTTAACTTCTACTAGTTCCCAGGAAATACGGAAACAAAGTTATTTTTATAAAATGAGCGAATTATTAGCGGAATATTAGCGAAAAAAGGAGTTCTAAGTACTGGTCGTATGATGCTTTTTTCATCTTTAAAAACTTCCTGCGACTCATGAAACAAAGTAATAATTTTCTTTTAGTTCTCGGAAACGGTTAAAACTGAGAATGCCATCATTTTGTAGTCTACCTAAAACGACGCTGGGATGAATATCGATTTCCTCTGCAAAATCTAGAATATCCGACTTATCAAAATTTCCTTTTTTGATAAAATTCTGATAGTCTTCTGGTCTAATCAAGCAATCTTTTGCAAACTGATCTGCCTTTTCCTCAGAACGAAAGTATGACTCACTATTTCCATCATCAGATGAAAACTCGTTCTCTAGAATATGTCCTATCTCATGAAAAAGTGAGAACCAGAAAATATCTGATGCTTTGTTTCTATCCGTGAGTAAAAGCAAGGCACTACCATTGCTGAATTTTTTAGTCGCTCCATTCAAATTGGCATTTGGTAACGCTGGTAGACCTACTAGGACAACACCACAATCTAGCAAGATATCATATAAGCGTTGAGGAAAGACTTCTGGGTCTTGTCTGGTCAACTTTCTCAAAGCAGACAAGTTTCTCTCTAGCTTTTTGCGGTTGAGCTTGGTAGTTGTTGTATCACGTGCTTTTTTAGACGCTAACTCCAGCATGATATTGGAGTTGACTATGCTTTTAGTCGTGAACTCACGCGTATTCCGATAGCTGACTAGATGGTTAAAATTTGTAAGGTTTTCTAAACTTGACACACCTAAAATCCTGCGAAGCTCGATAATCTTTTCCTTCAAGCTATAGCGTTTGTCTGGAACGTAGCCTTTTTCCTTAAAATACTTGAAATCAATCATCTCACAGATTTCTTTTTCGTTACCTTCCTCTAACTCTTTTTGTTCTAAAATCTCTGCAACTTGTACATCATAAGCATTTTGAAGATTGAGCCAGGTTTGCATGGAAACTCCGCTTAACTTTGCTAACTTATGTGCCGTTTCTTTACTGATAGACTCCTCAGCATTGACGAGCTTGCTGACAGTCTTTGCTGAAACTCCTAAACGCTCCGCAAATTCTTTCTGCGTCACATTATAATCTTCAATCAACTCTTCAACATACTGACCTGGATGAAAAGCAATCAGGTCTTTGTATTCAACAATTTTATTACTCATAGTGATTGCTGACCTCCTCTATTTTTAGGATTTCGATTTCAATAGGACTGGAAAAGACCTTTTCAACATCCTCTTCACGAAAACCCACAATCAACCGATAGGAACTTTTCCGACCATCTATATCCAAAGCAAACTGACCTTGTCTCTTTCCCTTGAGTTGGTGAAAGTGATATTTAGGAAAAGCTGTCACACTAGCCAAAGAATCTGCCGCTTCCAAAAAGTTGATCAAGAAATGCAACTTTACCGCAATCTTATCCGAAAAATCCTTTTTCGCTCGCCTCAGCTCTGTGCACTGCTTTTCAACAGTTTTGTTTGTATAGATAAGCTTCATAAGTACCTTTCTTTTAAATTAAATTACCTTTTAGGTAATTTAATTATATCATAGCTTTTAAATAA
Source organism: Streptococcus fermentans (assembly GCF_040888305.1). Classification (NCBI taxonomy): domain Bacteria; kingdom Bacillati; phylum Bacillota; class Bacilli; order Lactobacillales; family Streptococcaceae; genus Streptococcus; species Streptococcus fermentans. The sequence continues at coordinate 31,674 of NZ_JBFNFG010000008.1, forward strand.
AAACCAGCCAAAGGTTGATTGGGCTGGGATTATAGTTATTAATTTAGAATAAGAAATGTTACCTATTTTCTTTTTAAAATGTAAATTCCATCACCTAATCTATAACTAGTTAATTCTACATCTGTTGCTCTCGCTGTTTCTATATCATCAAACGAGAGATTTGTTATGATATGATGAGCGTGAGGAAAACCTGTAACTCCAAATATCTTAAACCCAAAAACTCCTAGAACAGGGTTTAGATAACTTGCATTACTACCAACATACATTAATCCAATCAAAAGAAATAACAATGAATTCATGAAAATACTAGTTGTATTATTCATATCAAAAGACAGTAACGGAGTAAAATACGTAACAATGTAGTTCATCAATGAGTCACTTTCCGGTGATATTTCCATTTCTCTCGGTATTTTGAGACTTTCCTTACCGTCAAACTTAAATAATATCCATAATTTGATAATTGATACAAAAATTAAAACAACAAAAACAATTCTTATTATTTTATGATCAAAATCAAAAGCTATTAATCTATCTAATGAAAATTTTGAATAATTAATGTTACTAAAAAGAAGCCATAAATATAGTGGTAGATAGGAGGTGATAAACAATGTCCACTTAGAAAAAAGATCTCGTTGCATTACATACGTCCTTCTTCAACAGTTTCAATCTCAGAAATGTAAGCTTTCACAAATGCATCTGATATAGCATTAATCAATTGAACACAATTTTTCTCATCAGTAATACTTAACTTTCCATTACTGAACGTAACATCTTCAATTTCTTTATAAAATTTATGATTAGGATTATTTTTTATAGTTTGTATTTTGTCAATATGTCTAACTGTTTCTGTAAAACGATTCGTATCAGAAACAATTTTAATTAGCCTCGTAGCAAGTCTTTTACCATTGATCACTTTTGTTTTCAAAAAATTAATTGAAGCTTGTTCAAATATAGTTTTTATATTTACATCAGTATTTAGAATTTCTGTTGCTTGCTCAGCAAATTTTTGATTCATTCCAAATATAGAATCAAATTTTGATTCTGCTTGATTAATTAAAATTTTTTCATCATTGACAATCATCAAATCAATCTTCTTATTCAAACCAAATAGGTTATTTTGATTACGTAGATTAATTTTATTATCCGTAAAATTACCAATAATCCACTTTTTTTCTAACTGAAATGCATTTACAAACGAACCAATGAATTTAAGATTAATTAAATCATCCTTTTTTATGACAACCAAATAATTGTGTAATGTTTTTTCAGTTTCACTACTCGAACTAAGTAGATGTTGTTGTTCATCATTAAATTTTGAAATTACAGATTGAATATTTCCGTAGTTCGACACCTCTACTTGCTCATGTACATTCTTATACGTTACAACCGGATCATATGGTTTTATTTCTCGATTACTAAAAATAGATTGACCCATACTTTCAATAATTGATTTTATCACAGTTTCTTTAGTTTTCTTATCAGCATCTTGTTTATATAAAAAAATCTCATTTTTCTTAATTTTAATTAGAAAAATCTTAACAAATTCATCAAAATCTGGTTGTTGACTAAAAGAAGCCAACCCGTTTTTTTCATCATTAATATTTATTGGAATCAATTTATGCCTCTTTTTCCTACTCCACCTTCACCTGTCCATTCATCAGCATTGGCAAGAGCCAATCGCGCAGTTGGGTGAGTTCTTGGTTTTGTTTTAATAATAATTGTGTTTTTTTATCTACCGAAGATGCGTAATCAAAAAATTGTTTCATTAAATCAATTGGTGGTTGTGCAATGTGATAGTTAGTAACAAAGGAATCAAACAATAAGTTTTTTATCCCACTTGTCTTTCCTTCCCAACTAAATAGAACACCATTGTCATATAGATTTTTCCATTCATATACAAAGTTATAGAAGGTTTCTTGTTCTTTTAGTGAAACCGCCTTGCAGAAATTTGAACAGATTAAAGGTAAATCAAATCGATTTAATACATTTTCACTGATACCTACTATACGACCTGTAGATTGAGTGGGACTTCCTCCAGATATTTCAATAACAATATCAAAATCTGTCAACAGTTTATTTTTGTTCTTTTCTAGGATAAAACGTGTTGGCATATCTGTTTTCCCATTTCCTGACAAGCCATTTATATCAGCACCACGAATACAATCAACCTCTAATGTATAATTTCCTTCACTAGTCTCTTTCCCCCAATCTCCCGTTTTATTGTCTGAAATCCAGCTTGAAAATGTGGTCACTCCCCACCCCTCTGGGATTTCGCGTTTGAGTTCTGGGTGATAGACCATCTTTCCGCCTGATGATTTGTAGGGTTTGCCATTCTGGTCTGGGAAATCAAACTGGACAAACCAGTAGTCGTAGAGGGTCTTGGCCATGGCTTCCAACTCTTGGTTGATTTGGTTGTTGGTTTCAATCTTGTCATCAATTGTTGAAAGTATTGAAACCATTTTACGTTGTTCGTTTAAATCCAACTCGACTTTGAATCTTAAATTATCAAAATCAGTTTTATTTAGAATTGGAATTGCTGTACTTCCTGATGCAGCATTTCTTAATACAGTATAGTTATTTTTTAAAAGATAATATATATAGTCAGAATCAAAATTCTCATTAACTATAATAGAATTTATCTGCTGATTAGTAACAGAAGGCAAACTATTTTTGGCCACTTTTCCCATAGCAGAACCTATACAGGTGACCATAATACTATTAGGAGAAATGATTTTATCTTTTAGACGGTCTGAACCTGAACGTGATAAGAATCTATCTGACTTATTCATGTACTTTTTTTCAAAGGAGTCGGAAGGAGTAATAAAAGGCATTTCATCTCCAAAATCCTCTGGATATTGAGACGATGGTGTTTTCCCCGTTATCGTTTTCCCTATTTTTGATAGACTTACTTCTTTCCACTTACTCATACTTCAACCCCTTCATTTGCTCTTCAATCTCCTGCTCCAAGGCATGCGATTTCTGGAAGAGGTCTGTGAGTTTATTTTGAAAGGCGGTCATCTTGGCTTCAAACTCTTCTGCTGTGATATCTACATAGTCAATCTTGATATCAAAGTATTGACCTGCGCTGAGAGAGTAGTTTTTCTCCTTGATGTCCTCATAAGAGATGGTGACAGAAAAGTCCTCGACGGCTTCCTTCTTGACAAAGGTCTCTACGATCTTCTGCTCTTCTTCAGGAGAGAGAACGGTCTTTTGGTTCTTGCCTTCCTTGACCTTGGTTCCAAGGTTTGAGGCATCGATGAGGACGACATCACCCTTGTTTTTCTTATCGATAAAGAGAATAGAGACGTTGGTACCTGTCGTCGCAAAGATATTGGACGGCATAGAGACAACACCTGCCAGCATTTGATTATCCACCAAGTGTTGACGGATGGTCTTGTCAATCCCTGACTGGGCTGTGATAAATCCTGTCGGTAAAACAACAGCCGCTTTACCATCTGGCTTCAAGGAGTAGATGATATGCTGAACAAAGAGCTCATAAATCGCCATCTTGTCCTTAGACTTGGCTGGAACCTTTGGCACACCTGCAAAGAAACGTTCACTGGCTTCTGGCAAGGTCTCCACTTGGTCACGCCACTCTGAAAAGTCCAGCTTGAAAGGAGGGTTCGATACGATATAGTCCATCTTTTCTGGATGACGGTTAGCAATGATAGTATTTCCCTGTACGATATTATGAATGGAATGCTGCAGTCCGTTCAAGATCAGATTCAGACGGAGGAGATTCGATGACTTTTGTGAGATATCTTGACTATAGACTGTAGTCTTATCCACACCGATACGACTAGCCAGGTTCATCAGCAAGGTGCCAGAACCTGCTGACGGGTCATAGATCCGCACGTTTTGAGGTTTATCATCTCCCACCAAGATATCCGCAATAATCTTGGCCACAGAGTGAGGCGTGTAGTACTCAGCGTACTTGCCACCGCCGTCTTTGTTGTAGTCCTTGATTATATACTCAAAAAGGGTAGAGAAAAGTCAAAACCTTGTGAAAAAATAGTTTCATCAAACTTGACGCGAGCAAGAAGATTGATGATGGCCTTTGCGACCTCATTACGCTTACTGCTATCCGAGATAGTATCAGTAATCAAACGCTCATCAAAGAGACGAATAGCCGTATCTCCTTCCGTATGGACAGAGAAGATATCGTTATTGTCAATGGCGATTTGGTTGAGAGTGTTCTCAAAAGTCTCATAAAAAGTCGGCTCATTTTGCTGACGGTGGAGGGTTTCTATCAACTGGTCTGGCTTGAGCCAAGCCGTGCTAGTACCGATATCCTCCAAGAGCCAGTCATAATCTTCCTCACTCATAGCCAACAAGTTTTCATAGGTGTTGGACTCATCTAGGACCTTGGCTTGATACAAAAACTTGTCGTTTAAAAATTTGTAGAGGAAGGACTGGGTGAGGAGTTTGTACTCACCCGCTTCTCCTCCTAGTCCCGCGTGGGTAAAGACGGCTTTTAAATCATCTACCAAGCCTTGGACTTGGACTTTGTATGTTTCATTCATTAGTGTTGGTATTCCTCTTCATATCCTTCAAATAGTGACTCGACGATATAATTAAAATCCTCTCTTGTCAAACTACTTGCAGATTGGTTGGTTTTCATTTCAATCCGAGCTTCTTCTCGAATCATCTTCTTAAAAAAGTCCTCGTTATCGAGTACTCCTTGATTTTGACCGATTTTACGGTCTAGTCTAACTTTAGAACCCTTGATGACATGGTAAATAGCAGGAAACTCGCTGACCATGGTTGAGTTGGTCACGTGTTTGTAGGAACGAGCTGCCATCTCATCTCCATTAAAGTTCATGGTTAGACGTCTCATACGAGTATGATAGTCCTCCACGGACTTAAAGAGTTCTTCGTAGTCTTTTTGGGTTTCTTTGATATTCTCCATGGTAAAGCCTTCTTGGCCATGGATCAGGTGTTTTTTCATGATGCGCTGGAATTCTTCGTAGAGAGAGAGCCACTCAGGATCTTTCTCATCACGTTGGTTCTTAATACCACTTGCAACTCGACGTTTCAAATCTTCCAGGTCATTGGCTGCTAGACGGAGTTCTTCCTCTGCAATCTTGACAAAGCTAAAGCTAGTCTCAGACATGGCAAGATTTAAGAGCGTCCGACTAGAGAAGTCGTCTGGCTTATCGATCAGAGACAGTGTCAGCATGCGTCTAGAGAGGACATTGAGCAGGGTTGCAATCTGAGCGATATCAATTTGCTGGAGCAGGTGTTGGTAGCCTAGGAGACGGGCGATATTGTAGTACTGCTTGATAGACTCCAAGGCCTTACGAAGATCAATTAACTGCTTCTTATCCTTGATATCATTGATGGCTTGGGAGAAGAACTCCAGATTATCCGTTGGATAGTCGATGAGGATATGCTCAGTCTTCTTTAACTCATGAGAAATCTCATCTGCTGACACAAAGAGGGAGCCAAAAACATTCTCGCCATTTTCCCCAGTCAGGGTCGTATCATACTCTTGATTGAGTTCTTCCAGATAGGCACGATTGGTCTTGTCAAACTCCTTGGAAATATCCGCAAAGTCAATGACATAGCCAAAGAGGTAGTCCTTGTAAGGACGATTGACACGGGTTAGTGTTTGTAATAGGTTGTGAGCCTTGATCTTGCGCCCTAGATAGAGGCGCTTGAGACGAGGTGCATCAAAACCTGTCAGGAGCATAGAATAGACGATGATAAGGTCAATCTTGCCTTCCTTGTAGGCGTCTACTTTGTCCTTCTTCTCTTCCTTGTCTCCCTCGTCATGGAGGATAAGAGCCGAAGTCAACTTGGTTGAGCCGGCTTGACGACGTTCTTCCAATTGCTTTTCAAGCTCACGCGCCTGCTTGGACGAGTCACAGACAATCATGCCACCAATGGTCTGGTCATCAAAGACCAAATTACGAGCACGATTGAAGTCCTCGATGATGAAGTCTAGCATAGGCTCCACATAGTGAGGATGGGCAAAGATATCCTCCTTGGACAGGTCACCTCGTTGGATCTCTTCATTGATGGATCTGAGATTGTCCTTATAGGAGGTCTCGATATCCTCTCGCATCAGGCGTAGGGTAAAGCCGTCATCGATAGACTGGTTGTAGTAGTATTTGTGGATGTAATCCCCAAAGATATCACGCGTGGTCGCATGACTTTCCTTGGTCTTGCCATCTTTCTTGTATGTGATCAAGGGGGTTCCAGTCAAGGCAATCTTAATGGCCTTGGTATCTGCCTGATAGAGATTTGGCAGGTAGGAACCTCGTTCATTGTAAGAACGGTGGGCTTCATCGATAAAGTAGATATTTTGACGATTGAGATCATAGCCAGAGCGGTCTGTCAGATCTGAATCATCCTTAAACTTCTGTATATTAACCACAGCGACATCATAGCCGTCTTGTTTTTGATTGAGTTCTTGTGGGTTATTGATGCGCTTAACCTTGAGGCCTCGTTTGGTGAATTCCTTAAAGGCCTGGTCTGCCAAGTCCAAACGATCGACGACAAAGTAAAACTGAGGAACGATTCCCTCTTTTGAGAAATAGTTGGTTAGATAGCGAATATTGAAGAAAGCCAAGGCAGTCTTACCTGAACCTTGGGTATGCCAGATAACCCCTTTCTTGACACCTTTTGCAATTGTTTCTTCGATAGCACGTGTCGCAAAATACTGAGGATAGCGCATGACGTGCTTCTGCAGTTGCATCTGACCGTCCTTACTTTCTTCTTCTACATAGACAAGACCAAAACGAAGCATAAAGAGCAAGCGTTCCTTCTGGTACAAAGAAGACAGGAAGGCATTGCAAGGTGTATCATGGTTTAGGTTTGTTGTAAACTCTGGCTGGGACTTGAGGGCAAAGCGCTTCATGTCTTCTAGGACAAAGTCGATTTGGTCCTCGGTTAGCGTGGCAAGGGAATGAAGGAAATCTTCTTCTCTTTCTTCCTTGAAAGCATTAAATTTAGTTTTTGAATAGGCGTTTGAACCATAATAAGAACCCTGTTTTTGCTGACCTTGTCCACTGATATACGCTAAGTTATCAGATAAGGATATCAACTGGGTGATATTGTTAAAACGACGGAACTTACGGTTTTCAAAACGGTATCTGGTTCTGTCCTGCTCTGACTGAATTCCAGTCTTGCCATCACGAATCGCATTGGGCTGTTTCACTTCGATATAAGAAAGAGGCAGACCATTGACAAAAATAACGATATCAGGGCGAAATTCATCCTGACCATTTTGACAAGTAACTTCAAGCGCCAGATGGAAGGTATTGGCTTCAGGATTTTCCCAATCAATATAGGTCGTGCTTGTTTCTCCACTGATTCGTTTGTAAAATGCCCGTCCCAAGTCGTTTTGATCTAGTTCCAACTTGATATTGGCCAGTTCTCTCTCAAAATCATCCTCAGTCAAGTAGTTGTTAAATTTTAAAAAATGCTCCTTAAAAACAGATACGAGGATATTGGTATCTGGATCTCTTTCTGCAATTTCCTTCCCATTGCGTGGAAGATAGGTATAGCCCATACGCATGAGATGCAGAGCGGCTGGGATTTGTACCCTGGTTAGTTCAGAAAAATCTTTTCCCTTTGCCATAAAACCTTCCTTTTTCTGTATACAGAACCATCTATTCACACAAGTATTTTCAGATTGTCTGTCATCACTATCAAATATATCTATTTTCCCTTTTCATAAAAGGTTACTATCCCTATTATTATATCATATTCCTAGTAGAAAACGCTCGCTTCTCCCTACTTCAAAGCACTTTTGACCTTCTTCTTGGTGATGATGCGGTCATTTTTGTTAGCTAGGGATTTGAGTCGGGCTTCGAGTAAGACTTTTCTGCCTGCTTCGTTGCGGGTGTAGACTAGCTGGTAATCACCTAGCTGAGGGGCGACTGCGTCTAGAAAGAGCTGAGCTTCTTCCTTGCGCTTTTCAAAGAGGCTAGGAACTACAAAATACTTGGATTGACCTGCTGGTGCTTTTTTTGCTACTAAGAGGTAGCGTTGATTATCCACGGGTGTAAAGAATTCTCCTAAGGTCTGAGAAAAGAGTTCCTTGTCTCGCATACTGCCACCCTTGAGATAGGCAAAAATGCAATAGCTATCCTTATCTTCTTCCACCTGCACGCGCGACTGATCATCGGAAAGATGCCCCATCTTTAGCATGGCATTACGAATACCTTCACCTACCTGACGTAGGCGTACATAAGGACTCTTGTAAAAGAAATAACGGACCAAAGCAATAGTAAGCAAGACAAGACTAATAGTCGTTAACCAAGCAAGACGAATACCATTTGTTTTAAAAAGATAGAGGAGGAGATTAACTGCAATCAATAAGAAAGAATAGCGAACCCACTTTTCAGCATCAACCAGTGTCAAGAGAGGGATTTGCTTGCGATCGGTTGCTACCTCATTGACAATCTCTAGTTTATCCGCAACTACTAACGCCTCCTGCCATTTTTTGCGAAGGGAGCTACGGTCCTTGGACAATTCCTTGATTTTCTGATTATAGGCTTTAATCTTACTTTTCTTAAAAGGAGCTTTAGGAAAGTTCAAGCGATCCAGACCTGTTTCAATGGTATCTTCCTTATAGGATAAACCTAGAAAGTGTTCCATCCGGCGAGTTAGATTGAGTAAATCTTGATAGGAATTATCCTGATCTACTTCCTCTTCATTTTCCTTTTCCCTCAAGAAAAGATTTTTTGTATAGGGTTTGATAGCGACCAGATGCCAGATATTGCTGGTCTTTTCTGGATGTCCTGGCCAGATACGGATGGCACGGCCACGCATCTGATTGCTGAGCATAAAGCTTCCGACAAAACTTCCGAGGATGAGAGAGTTGACGCAAGGCGCATCCCATCCTTCTCCCAAGAGAGACTTGGTTCCGACCAAGACCTGGATAGAACCACGTTGGAAAAGCTCGGTCACTGCTGCGACCATCCCCTTAAAGTTGGATGGAAAACCTACTTGGAGATAGGTCCCTTGGTCAAGTTTTCCGATGGTAGAGAAGGTCAAGCTAGTGTTTGGGATGAGTGCTTCGAGTTCAGCCTTGACACTGGCAGGTATGATCACGACACTACCAGAAAGGACTGCTATAGGGACAGAAAGACCTTGCTTTTGTGCACTTCTGCGAATGGTTTCAAAGTAAGGGAGGACACCTAATTGGGTGATGGGTGCCTGATCATCCCCTAGATAGTTAGCAAAGTCCTTACGAATATAGTCAGCTAGGACTAGTTGTCTCAAGTCTTTTCCGAGGCTAGCATATTCGGTCGCAAAGATATCAGCAATTCCAGATAATTTCCCCAATGATTGGTTGAGGATTTGGTCATTGGCCTTGGATTTGACCAAGAAGACCTGACGTTTTTCAATCAGTCCTCTCGATTTCAGTTCTGCTTCTATCTTTTTCTTTGTCTCCTGTGGATCCTCATACCAGTCAGGTGTCTGATAAAGAAGGCCTTGCAAGAGAACTTCTAACCAATAGTAATTGAGGGCAGGCAAGCCTTTCGCTCCCAGTAAATCTCGTAGATGCTTGGGGATTTCCTGCTTTTGTGCTTGTAGATAAATGAGGAGAGCTGAGAGATACTTGGGATCCTCAAGGAGCATATCCGCAGAATTTTCCCCTTTGAGAACCTTGGAAGTCCGAATCAACTCTTGGAAGTCAGGATCAACGACTAGTTGGCTGACATACTGCCACTTAGTGTCTTCAAACTCTTCCAAGCGTTTGTCCTCTTCCTTAGTCGGAAAACAGATATAGACAAAGTCCTGATGAGGACAGAGGGTATCTTCCTTGACCAGTTCTGGCACTGTGATTTCTTGGTCAATCTCGCCACACATCTGGAGATAGCGATCCCAGAGTTCTGGTTCACTGTCATAAGGCGGTGTCGCAGTGAGAGAGATGACTTGCAGTTGCTGGTAGTTTTTACGGAAGTCTTCTAGACTTTTCCACCATTCATTTCTCAAGTGATGACATTCGTCCAGACAGAGGGTTTCGACACCCCTTTCTTTGAGTCTGGCAAGCAGGTCAAATCCGACATAGTCCTCAACCTCGCCATTATCCTCTTGAGATTGTACCTGTTGCATAGCGCTGTGAAAGGCTTGGTAGGTGGCGATGGTGATTTGCTTCATGTCCTTGAGATTTTGAGACACAAGATTTGTGACTTGGTTCTCATCCTCTAAAAAGGCCTGGCGAATCCTATCCACCCATTGTTCCCGAATGGTAACCGTCGGTACCAAAACGAGTGCAGGCTTATCAAAGCGGGCAATCAACTCAATCCCAATGGTTGTTTTACCAGAACCTGGTGCTGCTACCAAGTGGACATGGCCATCTGCCTGGTATTCTTGGAACTTATCCAAGACCTGCTTTTGATAGTTGCGCCAAGTACCATTAAACTTCAATCCTAACATGATTTTCCTCATTCTAAGCTGTCATTTTCTTATTCCCATTTTACCATACTTGAGACTAAGTCACACGAAGTTTCCCATATAGTCTTTCTCCTTAAAATATGGTATAGTAGAATCATACTACACAAGAGGAGTTTACATGTCACACGATAAAGAAATGAAAGCTGTTTCTCCCCTTCTACAGCAAGCAATCAATATTTCTTCCATCATCGGTGGAGTTGGTACTTTGATTTTCTGTATCTGGGCCTATCAGGCTGGAGTCTTGCATTCTAAGGAAACCCTATCTGCCTTTATCCAACAGGCCGGTATCTGGGGGCCACCACTCTTTATCTTTTTACAGATTTTGCAGACGGTTGTTCCTATCATTCCTGGTGCTCTGACATCCGTTGCCGGTGTCTTTATCTACGGGCATATCGTGGGGACGATTTACAACTATATTGGTATTGTTATTGGTTGCGCCATTATCTTTTACTTGGTACGTCTCTACGGAGCCCCCTTTGTTCAGTCTGTCGTCAGCAAGCGCACCTATGATAAGTACATTGGCTGGTTGGATAAGGGCAATCGTTTTGACCGTTTCTTTATTTTTATGATGATTTGGCCAGTTAGCCCAGCGGACTTTCTCTGTATGCTGGCTGCTCTGACCAAGATGAGCTTCAAGCGCTACATGACCATCATCATCTTGACCAAGCCCTTTACCCTGGTTGTTTACACTTATGGATTGACCTACATCATTGATTACTTTTGGCAAATGTTCGCCTGACCACTAAAAAAAGGTTGATCAAAACCTCAATTTTATACTCAATGAAAATCAAAGAGCAAACTAGAAAGCGAGCCGCAGGCTGTACTTGAGTACGGCAAGGCGAAGCTGACGTGGTTTGAATTTGATTTTCGAAGAGTATTATCAAAAAATGAAAAAAATAAAACGCATAGTATCAAGGCTTTTCAACACCTGATATTATGCGTTTTTCTGATTGTAATAACTTTTTGTTAACCTTCTTTTTTCAATAGGAGAGAAACAAGGACTGATGTCACAATCATCCATGCTCCTAGAATGATAAAAGTCATTCGACCATTCGTTGTTACCAAGCCAATCCCTGAAAGAACAAAAGGTGTTAATGACGCACCAAAACTACATCCCAAAACAGTATAGGAAGTTGCTTTGTTGAGGAGTTTTGCTGGGATTCTTTCAGATATCAATTGAAAGACTGTCGTAAGAGCAATACTGTAGGCAAATCCTCCTAAGACCGAACCTGCAACGACTACCCAGAGAGAAGGTGAGAGAGCAATGATGATTTGCCCGATACCAAAGGTTACACCCGTAACCAATAACAATTTTTCCTTAAAGGCAGAGATGAGGAAAGAAAAGCTAATTCCCGCCAGAATCCCAATCAACTGCATGGCACTGAGTACCAGGCTTGACAATTGAGCATCTCCAAAGCCTGCCTCAATCATGAGACTAGGAATACGGAAGGTAATGGCTGTATTGGTACATACAATGACTGCAGCCCCGATGGCTAGAAAGAAAATCAACTGTTTCATAGAGCGAGTTAGTTTCGCTGCTTCTTCTGTCTTTTGCTTGGACTCATGAACTTCTTCTTTGTTATAAGGGACAAAGAGAAGGAAGAGTACAAGAACCACTAGACCTGCTGCATAGACTAGGAAGGTTGCGGTCCACCCAAAGGCCAAAAGTTGACCGACTGCCAAGGTCAAGATAGAGGCTCCCACCACCTCAGCTGAGCCACGAAAACCAAGCATCTGGATACGAGTTTTGCCGTGGTATCGTTCACTGATGATAGAGATAGCCTTGGCGTTTAGCATCCCCACACCAATCCCAAATAGCAAGCGTGTCGCAAAAACAAAGTAATAACCCTGATACCAGAAAGGAGCTGTTCCACTGATTGATAAAATCAAGAGTCCCAAGGTTAATTGGAGACGTTCTGGAAAAAGTCGTTCTAAAACTCCATTTAAGAGGAGCATGACCATAATTCCAAAGGAAGGGAGGCTGACCAAGAGCTCGACCTGACCGGTCGAATAGCCCTGATAATAGTCAAACATGGCTGGTAGGGCACTTGATATTGAAAATGATGTGATCAATACTAACGACAGGGAAAGTATACTCACTTTTTCCAAAAATTGTTTCATTTTATCCTCATTCATTATTTATGTTAAGTCAAAAGAGCTAGATATTACTGTAGAGATAAAAGTTATCTTTTATCTAGTCCCTATCACTCTTTTATCAAAAAGGTCCTTTCCTATCATACACTGTTTCCCAAAAATTGGCAAGCAACTGATACTCAATGAAAATCAAAGAGCAAACTAGGAAGCGAGCCGCAGGTTGCTCACAACACTGTTTTGAGGTTGTGGATAGAACTGACGAAGTCAGCTCAAAATACTATTTTGAGGTTGCAGATGGAAGCTGACGTGGTTTGAAGAGATTTTTGAAGAGTATGATTTATAAGTTCAACATAAAAAGTAGGACCATCAGACTCGGTCAAGCCTGATGGTATCCTACTTTTATAGATTTTAGTAAACTATCTTACTTAGATTTTCAAGAATCGACGCATGGAGATTCCTGATCCAAGAGAACCGATACAGATTCCGATGACAAACAAGAGACCGATCATCAATGGAATAAAAGCATCTGGGGTAATCAGAGATAGATTTTGTCCAACCAAAGATGGGTTAACTGATTGGTAGACTCGGTTATAGATAAAGTAAACCATGATTGATGGAATAGTTGCTCCTAATAGCCCAATGAAGGCTCCTTCTAGCAAGAATGGACCACGAATGTAGCTATTTTTGGCACCAACCAAACGCATGATTTGAATTTCACGACTACGTGAAATGATAGTGATACGAATGGTATTTGAAATCAAGAAGACCGCGATGAAAATCAAGAGTCCTGCAATGACCAATCCCCAAACACGGATGAAGGAAGCCAACTTGAAGAGACGCTCCGTATTGGCACCACCGTCTTGAACCTCAGAAACTCCTTCGATTTTCTTAGCTTCTTCAGCGACTGGTTTCACATCACTTGGTGAATTGGTATCGACAATGTAGGCATCATGAAGTGGATTGGCATCTCCTTCAAAAACCTTCCACTCGTCACCCATGGTTTCAGTCAACTTTTGGTACTGCTCTTCTTTACTTGAGAAGGTTACATTTTTAACGGCTGGCATAGCCTTGAGGGCATCATAAACCTTGTGGTAGTCATTGTTAGTAACTGTCTGGCCTTCTTTGACGATGGTTTCACTATTGTCTTCAACGTCTTTACGGACATAAACCATGACACGTACATTGTTTTCGATATCCGTTGCCAATTTTGCAGTATTAAAGATAACTGAGGCAAAAATAGCAACCAAGGTCAAGGTAATCATTACTGAACTGACAGCAGCAATGGTCATCCACCCATTACGTTTTAAACTCTTTAAAGCTTCGAATAGGTGGCGGAAAAATCTACTAATCATCGTATCCGTACTCTCCTTTCGCTTCGTCACGAACCACACGACCATTCTCGATGGCAATGACACGGTGGCGCAAGGTATTTACGATTTGGCTGTTGTGAGTGGCCATCAAAACAGTTGTCCCTTGAAGATTGATGCGCTCCAAAAGGTTCATGATTTCCCATGAATTATCTGGGTCCAAGTTACCTGTTGGTTCATCCGCAATCAAAACTTTAGGATTGTTTACGATAGCGCGAGCAATGGCGATACGTTGCTGCTCACCACCTGACAATTCATTAGGGAATGAACGAACCTTGTGTTTTAAACCAACAAGATCCAAAACTTCCATAACACGTTTTTTGATATTGCGACGGCTTTCACCGACAACCTCCATTGCGTAAGCAATGTTCTCATAAACGGTTTTCTTTGGCAAAAGTTTGTAATCCTGAAAGACGACGCCTACGTTTCTACGCAAAAGCGGAATATCTCTCTTTTTAATCTTAACAAGATTAAAACCTGCAACCTGCAAACTTCCTTTTTCAACTTTAACTTCACGGTACAAGGCACGGATAAAAGTTGACTTACCTGCACCTGAAGGACCTACGATATAGGCAAACTCTCCTGGTTCAATGTTCACAGAGACGCCACGTAGGGCTGTTGTCCCGTTGTCATACTTTTTGACAACATCTCTCATTTCAATGATCGACATGTGACTTCCTTTCTTTTAACTAATACGCCATTTTAGATAGGCATCGATGAAACCATCTAAGTCTCCATCCATGACCTTATCTACCTGCGCAACTTCAAAACTGGTACGGTGATCCTTCACCATGGTATAAGGGGTAAATACATAGGAACGGATTTGGCTTCCCCATGTGATTTCTTTCTTATCCCCCTTAAGGGCATCTACCTCCGCAGCTTTCTTTTCCTGCTCCATCTGATAGAGTTTTGCCTGAAGCATCTTCATCGCACGGTCACGGTTTCCATACTGAGTACGGTCAACAGTCGATGCAACAACAATCCCTGTTGGAATGTGGGTCAAGCGGACACCTGTTGAAACCTTGTTGACGTTTTGTCCACCTGCTCCACCCGAGCGGAAAGTATCCATCTTGATATCATCTTCTCGGATGTCAACTTCAATAGTATCATCCAACTCTGGCATAACTTCTACAGAAGTAAACGAGGTGTGACGACGCTTAGCTGAGTCAAATGGTGAGATACGTACCAAACGGTGAACTCCCATTTCTGACTTGAGAAGTCCATAAGCATTTGGCCCTTCAAAAGACAAGGTCACCGACTTAATTCCTGCTTCATCACCAGCTTGATAGTCCAAGACTTCAACCTTAAAGCCTTTAGCGTTACCATAACGAGTGTACATACGAAGGAGCATATCGCCCCAGTCTTGGGCTTCTGTTCCACCAGATCCTGGGTGAATCTCTAAAATAGCATTATTATGATCATAAGGCTCTGATAAGAGCAAGGTCATCTCGTAGCTGGTCATCATCTGATCTAGCTCAGCTAGCTTCTCCACCAACTCATCCTTAACAGACTCATCCTCTGCTAAAAAGTCTAGTAAGATTGCAACCTCATCCTGCAACTCTTCCATGGTATGGAAGGTATTGTAGGTATTTTTTAGTTCGTTTAATTCTTGCGACGTTTTTTGGGCCACAATATTATCGTTCCAAAAATCAGGTTCTGTCATTTTGTTTTCCAAAATGGCAATTTCTTCTTCTAACCCTTCGAGGTCAAAGAGACCCCCTAAAAGAAGCTAATTTTTCACGATTGGCGGCAATTTTTTGACGGATTTCTGAAATGTCCATATATACTCCTTTTTTGTATCGTTTTATTATACCATAATTTTTCTTATTTATCTAATCGGTGTTTTTTAAAATTTCTTATCAAAATATTTCGATTTGAAGACTAAGAGAATGTTTTCAACAATTTAGGGGTAAAGAATCAAAAAACATCCCAAAGCTGATCAACATTCTCATCCTAAAAACATTGATCAATTCTTTGAGATGTATATAAATACTATTTCATGAGAAAGCTAGGTAATGACTGAAATACTAGCACATAGGGAACTTTCTCAAAGACTTAGTATGAGGTAGAAAGCACTTATTCTTTATCTGCCTTCAAAGTCGAAGTTTCTTGGGCATCTGCTGATTTTTCTTCCTTATCTACTGACTTATCAGAATCCTTCTTAGGATCTTCTTGATTTCCCTGAACCTCTTCCTCTTTTACAGGATTTAAGCTCCAAATACCATCTTGATTGACCTTGTAGCCATCAGGTGTTGTTCCATTTCTTAGAAGTGAACCATCTGCTTGGAAATAGTACCAGTTGCCATTCAACTGTTTCCAACCAGTCTCCATTGCGCCACTAGTATTGAGATAATAACGAGAGCCATCAATCTCTTGAAGACCTGTTAGCATGATGCCTTCCTTGTCTAGATAGTACCAGGTGTCCTTATCTTTGAACCAGCCTGTCTTCATTGCTCCGCTAGTTGCAAAGTAGTAGTAATGATTGTCCAGCCATTTCCAACCAGTTTGCATAGCGCCACTTGCATTTAGATAGTAGCGAGTACCTTCGATTTCTTGAAGGCCAGTTTGCATGATACCTTCTTTATCTAGATAATACCAAAGATCGTTTTCTTGGAGCCAGCCTGTCTTCATTGCTCCACTACTTGTGAAGTAACTATAATGATTATCAAACCATTTCCAACCGGTCTGCATAGCACCACTTGCATTGAGATAATAGTGAGCACCTTCAATTTCTTGTAGGCCAGTTTGCATGATACCTTCTTTATCTAAATAGTACCAAAGACCCTTATCTTTGAGCCAACCTGTCTTCATTGCTCCACTGCTTGTGAAGTAGCTATAATGATTATCGAACCACTTCCAACCTGTTTGCATGGCTCCACTTGCATTTAGATAATAGTGAGTACCTTCGATCTCTTGAAGGCCTGTCAGCATTATTCCTTCTTTATCTAAGTAATACCAAGTGTTACCATCCTTGATCCAACCTATTTTCATTGCTCCGGAACTTGCAAAATAGCTCCAATGCCCTTCAATCAAGGCCCAACCTGTTTGCATAATTCCCTTATTATCAAAGTAGTAGTGTACTCCATTGATTTCCTTTTTACCAACTATGTGTTTTCCATCTTCATCAAAGTAGTACCAATTTGATTCAATTTTTTGCCAACCAGATCCTGTCTCATCTGACTGTAAAGCACCACTACTTGCAAAGAACATCTTTTTGCCATTAAAGACTTGTAAGCCAGTCAGCATTTTACCATCCTTATCAAATAGGTACTTTTTGCCACCTATTTCAGCTAGTTCATTGTAACGTCTTGCACCGTTTGACTGGATGTAGTACCAAGTATTATCATGATAGAACCAACCACCCGTCTGCATTTTACCATCATTGTTTAGATAGTAGTCATTAAATTTTGGTTCTCCATTCCATTCATCAGTGATACGGAGCCAACGACCACTCTGCATTTGACCTTTTCCGTTAAAGAAATATGTAGCACCAGCAATATCTTGCCAACCGATAGCCATCTGACCATCTTTTAAACGATACTTCCAGTAACCACCTTCTTGATACCATTTCTCATCAACAGTAGGAATATTCGGAAAATCTCCTGAAACATTTGTAAAGCCTTTATCACTAATATCAAATACAGTTGCATCCTGAGTTTTACTTGATGCATGAATCACTTGAATATTTTTATTTTTTAGATAGTCTCTCGTTGAAGCGAGGTTAATATCTCCTCCAGTTGTTTGGATAATCATACTAGGAGAAAGGTGATCTATGAAACCAATTGTATTAGAAATCTTGGCATCGTAGTGGTGATTCCATTTCATCATATCTACTTTTCCAATAACAGGCCCTAATTTATCTTCAGCTCCCTCAGCATTATCCAAATCACCACCAAGATAAATTCTTTTTCCTGCTACAGTTACTACTGCAACAATTGAATTGGAATTATCATCAAGAACTCTTTTTAAGTTCCCATCAGAATCATATTCATTTTTATAATTATAAAGCTGAATATCCATGTCCCCAAATTTGAACTTGCTATCTTCATCTTTTATGTCTTGAATAAGTGTAACACCCTTATTCTGTGCAGCACGAAGAGCATTATCATAATTGAAGAGGTTATCCCACAATCCCCAAGTACTTGTAATTCGTTGGTCCGAATATTTTTTCAAATAGAATTTATCGACTTGGTAGCGATTAATAATTTCATCTGCTCCACCTATATGGTCGCTATGAACATGAGTTCCTAATATAAAATCTAATTTCTTGACACCTAATTGATCAAGATGGCGAATCAACCGATCTTCCAAAACTTGATAATTGTTAATAGAAATTCCCCATCGATTTGGATAACGTGTATCCGTTCCATCCGGAAAATCATAATCCTCTCCCATATCAATCAAAGCATAGTGGCCATTACTTTCTAGTAAAATAGCATCACTTCCAGAGTTAGCTTTTGTATTGATAAAGTGGATACGATTCCCTGAACCTGTTGAAATAGTATCTGCATTCACTGTTTGTGCTTGAATTATTGATGCCGATAAGATCAAGGCACTAAGCAATATTGATTTTTTTAAACTTTTCATAAGGCATTCAACTTTCTTAATTAATTTTATACTATTTTGTTAATCAATCCAATAATTCTTTTCATTTCCTGGAATTTGTTTGTCAATAGGAGGTGGAGTCATATACTCCTCACCAAACTCATAGACAAGAATCTCATGATATCTTCTCGGTACTTTTAGGATTAAATTTTCATATGGCATATCAATTGTATCATACAACCATTCTGTCTTAATACCAGCTGGATAGTAAGAGTCATAAGTCGAACAAACTAAATCTGAAGAATTTTCAACACTGTATTTTAAAGCAAGTTGTTCAAGTTTTTGATTCCAGAATTGAGGAGATGTAAATCTGAATATTGCTGACGCAATATAACGAGGAAGATTTTTAATCCCTCCGTTTTCGTACTTAATTCCCTTAAAGTTTAACGACGATAGACGAATTAATTGCTTATAGAGCTTCATTTTCTTACGATCTTGTTCATCTGTAACAAGACCATCGTACGGGAAGACATCTACACAAGTTCCAAGAACAACACTTGGATCTAAAAGATTCGAGTCTCTCCTTGTTCGAATATCGTAAACACGCATATAACTATATGGATATCCCTTCGTTTCTCTAAAAGAAATCAACTTATAGTATGGGTGGTTATCGTTTTTTAGAACAGCGTATAACTTTTCAAATTCATCTCTAGCTAACGAAATGTCTGTATCATCATCCCAAGGAATAAAACCCTTATGACGAACGGCTCCTAATAAGGTTCCAAAATCGATAAAATATTTGATATCGTGTTTTTCACAAACTTGGTGTAAGTATTCTAGAATTCCAAGCTCAATTTGCTTGATTTCTTCAAGGCTTAAGATTTTTTCAGACATTATTTGTCACTCCTAATCTCTACTTCTTTGTTTAAATAATAATCTATTGGTTTTCAGTAATCTTCCACAATTTGAAGTCATGATGCGAAACTTGTTGCTCAACTGGTGGTAACTGCATATAATTTCCATAATCTGAAGTTAAAATTTCATGATAATGTTTTGGAATCATAAATTCCTTACCTTCAAAGCTACCAGCTTCAACTTGTTCTAACCATTCACGTTTCCAAACGGGCTTATTCATATCCTTATAGACAACATAGTCCACCAATTCATAATCTTCTACTTTTCTGGATTTAGCTAATTCATCAATCTGAGAAACATACTTATTTGTGTTAGTGAAATAAAAGATAATAACAGAAATATAGCGGATCATTGAATTGACTACACTTTTAGTATTCGTAATTCCTTTGAAAGTATAACAACTTAACTGGCGTTTCTTGATGATTTTAGTCATTTTATCCTTAAACGCCTGATCATCTTCATAACCATCTACAGGGAAAATATCTACATAGATACCCATATTCGAATCAATTCGCACATCCTCTTCAACTAAGTAAGTCTGATTGTCTTGAATCTTCATGAAAGGATAGACATAATTGACATTATTTTTATAAGACATGACTTCGTATCGCTCGTCTGGATGTGCAATCAGATAATTTTGTAATTTTTCATAATCGTCTCGTAACATACAAATGTCCATATCATCATCCCATGGAATAAAACCTTGGTGACGAACTGCACCAATTAAGCTACCATAGGACAAGAAATATTTGACACCAATTTTATGACACACTTCATGGATATACTCCATGATTCCTAACTCCATCTGTTGAATTTCAGAAATATCAGTTACTTCCTTGTAACGAATGTTTTTTTCTTTTTCACAGATCATTAGACCATATCCTACCACTAACCAGAAAATGATATTGATAAAGTTTGTCGAATACATGATCTGACTTTCAAACAATTGTCCAAATAATATTCCAAAGAATAGAATCATGACTAGTTTTTCACTATTTCTCTTTGATTTAATCAAGTAAGAAACAAAGCGGAAACTTACATAAGCAATGATGAGTATGAAAGAAGAGAGACCTAAGAATCCAGAACTCACAAAAATGGTAACAAAGATATTGTGGAAGTTCCCACCAATCAGCGAATTCTGAATTTCAAATTTACTAAAGTACTCTGTATAGTAATCGGTAACATTTCGAACACCATAGCCAAATAACGGTTTTGCACTTCCCATTTTAATAGCATTTCTCCAAATATAAGTACGTCCACTTGGTGTCGTCTCAATTAAATGAAGTTCCCCGTTTTTCTTGGCTACGTCCGAATCTGTCTCTGAATATGATTTGCCTTTATTTAAGTCAATTACAGTTGCCTTGGCTGCTGAAATATATATCGAAGTTACATAACTAATACCAATATTACTACCTGTGAGTAAGATACTAGCTACTAGAAAAGTAAGCCATTTTTTGAGTAATTTTCCTCTAGAAATAAAAAGACAATAAATCCCAAGCATCAAAATGACTGATAAGAGTGCTCCTCTACTCTGCATGGTTGCAAAATAGATTAACTGAATCAGATTGTTTATCTTTAGATAAACTGAGTATTTACTTCCTTTATGAATGAGGTACAAAGCAAAAACAATGCTGATATAAGAAAAAATAGCACTTGCATTTGGATTAACAATTCCCCACAAGCGTCCATTCATAACACCATAGTAATAGGATTGTTCTCCAATTTTAAATAATATTAAAACTCTTGAAAGTAATAAACCAAAAGCAAATAAGGCCGAAGTAAATGAGACAATCTGTATGGTTCCTGCAATCATTCCTAATAACTTCCTTAACTGCTCTGGTTTTACCATGGTAAATAACAAAACATAAGTTAGCATAAAGAAAATTTCAACCATATTTCCGAACAGGTGTCCAGAACGATTAACGAGTGCTGATAAAAAGTGACTGCCTACTAAAAGACCAAATAGTGAAAGAAACTTCTTATCTATCTCTATTCGTTTCCAATTAAAAAATAAAGTTAAACAAATAGAAAGAACAACAATTGCTGAAAGCCCTTTATAAATCGGATTTGTTACTTTATAAACTAGTGAACTCATGCTTAAAATCGAAATAAAAACAAACAGATATGAAATCCAAAATTTTGATTTTTCAAAGCATTCATTCGTTTTTGAAAAATTCATCTTCAACTCCTTTAAATGACATTATTTATTCAAGCCGACAATTTGTCTATAGATCCATGGAGAAACAAGGAGCGACAAAACGGCAATTTTCCGAAAGTTAGTAAAATAAGGGTCTTTTAATATCTCAGATAAATGATTAATAATCCACTTTCTCAACTTAACTTTTTCTGTTCGATATTGGCTTGAATCTGTAAAAATTATTTTATCATACACTGTGATATAGGACCAACATTCTCTATTCACTAATTCAGTTCTGAGTTTTGGAAATATTTGAAAAACTTCAGAAATAATAATCTTATAGACCTCTATGGTATCAAATACATGATTGTTGACAGAAGTTGTCGCACTCCCCTGTCGATGATCATAATAGTAGATTGGTTTATCAATAAATACGCTTGTACATTTGGTTTTTAGTAAAACTTCTGTTAAAAACAATGCATCCTCAGCCAAATGATAGTCTGTATTGAATATAAAACCTGAAATAATCTCCCTTTTAAACAATTTTGCAACAGGGAAAAAAGAAGTCCGGGTTGTTATCAATAATTCTCTCATTGTCTCCTCTGTCGACCACTTTTCTTTCTTTCCTGAAAAAACTGGTAATTCTGTAATTTGACCATTTTTTATATGATGGAGACGCGCTATACTAAAGCCGATAGAATCGTCACTATCAACTACACTTATTAAAGTTTCCAAATAATCTGGTGTAATAAAATCATCACTATCAATAAAAGTAATCCATTCTCCTCTTGAATGTTGAATACCTACATTTCTAGCATTTGAAACTCCAGCATTCTTAATATGAAAAACTTTGATATTTTCATTTTTAGATGCCAACTGATCACACAAGTCACCACTCTGGTCTGTCGAACCATCATTAATAAGAAGCAATTCAAAATTGGTATAAGTCTGCTTTAAAATCGACTCAACACATCGTTCCAAATAAGCTTCTACATTATAAACTGGAACAATAACGCTAATTTTTTCTTTCATCATGCCCCATATTCTCCCTTATATTCTGTATAGCTCTTATCCATATCTGCTATAAGGGCATCGTGGTGAGGCACTTGCTTGTCAGCTGGTGGTGGTGTCATGTAGTCACCAAATGCTGTACTGAGATAGGCATCATAATCAACTGGAATAGGCATTTCTGTTCCTTCGAATGGTAAGAAAATGCTATCTTCAAAGGCCTGAATTGGATACTTCTTCTTCATGTAGCCTGGACCTGAGCATAACTCTGTGATGCCATCACTTTCAGCTGGACCATACTTGGTCATTTCTTTCTCAGCCTTTTTCCAGATACGATAACGAAGGGCTTTAGGAGTTAATCCTAATAAAATAGTGCTGCCCCATTTCATGAGAGCTCCATGATTTTCTGGAATGGTTTGTGCACAAAAGAGCGAATAAATCAAAGCCCAACGTACCTGTTTCTTACGTTCAGCTGGATTTTTAGGGTAGTAGTCCAATGGAAGAACATCCAGAGCCAATCCATGTGGCAAATCCAAATCCTGCTGGTAAGGCTTTATGCAAGTTGTTGCCTTGTCTCGAATAGTGATAAATAGATTGCGATCGACAAAGTTTTTATCACTCTTTGATAGGAAATATCTCTCATCCGCGAAACGAGGCCATAACTCTGCTAATCTTTCATAATCCTTGCGGGGCATAAAGAAGTCTAAATCATCATCCCAAGGAATAAAACCTTTATTTCGTAGAGCTCCAATAGCTCCTCCACCACACAAATAACAGAGTAAATCGTGTTCTTTACAAAAGGCGACAAAATATTCAGCCATCTCTAGGCTACGAGCTTGAATTGCCTTTAAATCACTCATCTTATTCTCTTCCTCTTCTATAGAATACATCATTCTATTATACCATAAA
The DNA here is from genome assembly GCF_040888305.1 of Streptococcus fermentans. Taxonomy (NCBI): domain Bacteria; kingdom Bacillati; phylum Bacillota; class Bacilli; order Lactobacillales; family Streptococcaceae; genus Streptococcus; species Streptococcus fermentans. Next base: position 55,062 of record NZ_JBFNFG010000008.1, read on the forward strand.
AATAGTTTATAAATCCATCTGACCATGTGAAAAATCAAAGCCTGAGATACCTATTTTCATAGGTGCCTCAAGCTCTGATTCATTTTACATTTTATCTAAATCCCATCTGGGCCAATTTATTTTGATAAGCTTTTTGGTCCACTCGAAGGGATTGACCACCGTATACATCAAAGTCGTCTACCCAGTCTCCAAGTTCTGGAACTGTCAATCTTTCAATACCATTCTGCGCACCTTCAAGGACTGATAAGCCATTGGTCAATAAGAAAGTATATGGAAGGTTTGTAGAGGTCATGGCGAATACTTTACCAAGAGCTTCCGAACCAGTGAAAAGTTTTGTCGGATCTTTAATTTGTTGTAAAACAGCAGTCATGACTTGTTGCTGTCTACGAGTACGGCCATAGTCCCCTTCATCATCATCACGGAAACGTGCATAGTTGAGAAGAGTCGAACCATTCATCTGTTGTTTCCCAGCTCGAATGGTTTGAGTCGGTGACTCAGTTTCCGTTGCGTGCAAGTCATCTCCTACAGTCGCTTCTGTAACTGGGACCCCGTTTAGAGTTGAAAACTGAGCATCAATGGTCACACCATCAGGGAAAAGCGTATCAATGGCTGTCGCAAAGGCTTGAAAATCGACAAGGGCATAATATTTGATGTCTAGATCAAAATTATCCTTGAGGACCTTGCGGACCATTTCAGCTCCTTGTTTACCTTCTTGTTCCCCTAATTCGTAGGCTAAGTTTAATTTATGGTCGGTCTGTTTTTGACCATTGATGACTTGGCTATATCCATCAATATAGACCAAGTTATCACGCATAAAGCTAACGAGCTTCAATTTTTTATCTTTGCCACTTACATTCAGAACCATAATGGAATCTGTCCGTGTTTCTGCACTATTCTGTCCGATACGTCCATCCGTACCCAAAATAAGAATATTAACCCCATCACGCGTATCTTGTCCATTGAAGACTTCAACCTGAGCAGCTTTGGCATCTTTGGGCCCATTTGAGCTATTAGGATTCGCCGATTGGAATCCCTTTAAGAACATAACGATCATTCCAACTGCTACACAAAGGAATAACATCCCTAACCAAGCAAATAAGCGTTTAAAACGAAAACCTCTTTTTTTCTTTTGCTTCTTAGCTTTTGGAACCTTCGTTTCCAGTTGAGCCCCGCCACTACGGCGACTAGAACGGCTACGATTAGCATAGGTTGGCAGGTCGATACCAGAGTCTGAAAGAAGTTGTTCTTTGGCTTCTGGATTGAAAACTTCCTCTGTACCTTTTTGACCTTCTAACTTAGCATGTAAAAAGTCAAATTCTCTCTTTTCTTTTTCATTCAAATAATGAATATTTTTCAAAAGATAGTCATATCTCAGTTTTTCATGGTGTGTCAAAGGATTCTCTCTAGTCATTCCTTCTCCTTTCCTTTATCCTGTATGGTATAGATAGGATAAGCACCTAGTACTTTATACTGGATTCCAATCGTTTCTAGTTCTTTTTGAGCAAAGTGGACCAGTTCTTTATCAGTATAAGCGACATCAATGATAAAAAAGTATTCGCCCAAGGCTGTTTTTAGGGGACGACTCTCAATTTTAGTCAAGTCAATCCCGCGCCATGCAAAGGTAGAAAGTGCTTTGTATAATGCACCTGGAAGATTATCTGGCAAGGTCAAAGCTAGACTCATCTTTTCAGAACCTGGACTCAAGGGGATTTGTGGTAATTTAGGTCCCAAAACCCAAAAACGAGTAAAATTGGCTTCCATCTCTTGAATATCTTGAGCAATCAGTTCTAAACCATATTCCTCTGCAGAACTTCTTGGGGCAATGGCCGCAAATGGTTGATCAGGGTGTTCGGAAACATAGCGCGCAGCGTAGGCTGTACTGGCAGTGACTTCTAGTTGAGCATCTGGAAAATGCTCGTCAATAAATTTCTTCCCTTGGGCTAATGCCTGCGGATGAGAAAAGATTTTCTCTATTTTAGACTGTCCTGGTACCGCCATCAGCTGTTGATGGATTGGTTGAACAATCTCTGCCACAGCTTGAATGCGAGCTTGATGGAAAAGATAGTCTAAGGTCTCATGAACACTACCTTCAATAGAATTTTCAACTGGCACTACTGAATAGTCTACCAAACCTTGTTCATAGGCCTTGATAACGTCTGTAATACTTGAAAATGGCTCCAGTTCCTCATGAGGAAAAGCCGTTTGCACAACATGGTGCGAAAAAGATCCCTTGGGACCTAGATAGGCAATTTTCATCTCAGTTCCTCTATAATTTCTTCTGGGCTTAGCTTGGACACATCTACAACTCGACTAGCTACTTCCTCATACCAAGCTTGTCTTTCTTTAAAAATCTCAGCCAAATCTTCCTTGCTATTCTTTAAAAATAGTGGACGTTGATTGTCCTTATCGGCTGAAATTCGCTGGTAAAGAGTCTCAAAACCTGCTTTTAGGTAGATATTATCAGCATTTTGCTTGAGCAAGGCCCGATTACGCGGAGAAATGACTACTCCTCCTCCTGTGGAAATAACTTTATCTGTCTTCAGCAGTTCAGCCAGTACTTCTTCTTCTAGCTGACGGAAGGCTGTTTCTCCTTTTACTTCAAAGAAACGAGCAATCGGCATCCCCAGTCGGTCTTCCAGCAAGGCATCCATGTCTACAAAGTCAGGATCTAAGCCTCTAGCAATAGTAGATTTTCCTGCACCCATAAAACCTAGTAAAACCTTAGCCATGAATCAAAATCTCCAAATCATCAAAGAAGCTTGGGTAGCTAGTATTAATAGCTTCTGCACGATCCAATTCAACTTCTCCATCTGCCACTAAAAGCGCTGCAATGGCTGTCATCATGCCGATACGGTGGTCACCAAAGGTATTGACTCTGGCTCCATGGAGAGCAGATTTCCCTTTGATAATCATGCCGTCTGCTGTAGGAGTAATAGCTGCTCCCATGCTATTTAAAGCGTCTGCGACAACTTGAATACGGTCAGTTTCTTTAACCTTGAGTTCTTCTGCATCTTTGATGACCGTTTGCCCTTGAGCTTGAGTAGCAAGGAGAGCGATAATTGGTAATTCATCAATTAAGCGCGGAATCAAGGCTCCACCAATCTCTGTTCCTTTTAGGCCTGAAGTTTCGACAGTCAAGGTTGCAGACTTAGCAATTGGATCAATATCAGTAATCTCTAATTTGCCACCCATAGCACGGATAACATCAATAATCCCTGTACGAGTTTCGTTAATACCGACATTCTTAAGTACCACACGAGAATTCGGCACAATCAGACCTGCGACCAACCAAAAGGCTGCACTAGAAATATCTCCAGGTACGACAACCGTTTGTCCATTTAGTTTCTGTGGTCCCTGAACTGTGATTTTCTTACCATCGACACTCAAGTCTCCACCAAATTGACGCAGCATATCTTCTGTATGATTACGAGTGCACTCCTTCTCAATGATGACAGACTGACCCTGAGCCTGCAAAGCTGCAAAAATCAAGGCTGACTTGACTTGAGCAGAGGCAATTGGCAATTCATAATGAATAGGTGTTAAATTTTTCGTTCCTTTTAAGTGCAAAGGTGGCAAGTCTCGCTCTGTCTGACCAGAAATGCTAACTCCCATTTTTTTCAAAGGAAAGGTCACACGGTCCATAGGACGTTTGGAAAGACTGTCATCTCCAAACATCTCTACTTCAAAGTCTGCACCAGCAAGGACGCCTGAAATCAAACGAATAGAGGTCCCAGAATTCCCCATATCGAGAGCATTCCGAGGGGCTTCCAATCCATCCATACCAACACCTTGAATGGTAACGACACCATCCTTGTCCTCTATCTCAACACCGAGGTCACGAAAAACTTGCATGGTTGACAAAACATCTTCGCCACGCAAGATATCATAAACTTTAGTCTCGCCCTCAGCCAAGCTCCCAAAAATGATAGAGCGATGACTGATAGACTTATCACCTGGTACTCGAATACTACCATTCAAATGGTTAATGTTTGTTTTTAACTTCATACTAGACCTCATACTGACAATACTTTTTCTTATTTTATCATAAAAAGTCAGAAATTTCTTAAAAATTCCTGACTTTATGAGGTAAATTCTTATTTTAAAAGTTCTGAAATTGGTTCAAAAACAATTTTTTCAATATCAGATAGATAAATAGAAAGTTGTTGCTGTTTGGCAAAGAAGGCTGACAAGAGAGCGTTGCCCTGAATCAACTTGCCAAAGCTTTCCATTTTTTCTTGGAAAGAAGCGTCTGGCATTTGACCAGTTTGGGCCATCACTTGGATTTCATGCTGAAAAGCAACATAATCCGCAAAAATCTTGCTAGCTTCTGCATCGGCTTGAATAGCATCTCTAGCTTCTTTAACCGCCTTGTATTCAGGCAATTCACGTAGTCCACGACTAAGTTCGTTTGCACTATCATAAATATTTGACATAATTGTCCTCCTTATTTAATAACGACTGTGTAATTCGTATTTTCTGTAATGACTTGCTCAGCACGTTTTAAATCCTGAGCATTCTTAAAGGAAATTTGCAGAATCCCGTGAATATCTTCACGGTTTTCCTCATTGATATGGATATTGACCAAGGAAGTTCCTCTTAGCAATTCCAAGATGCGCAAGATCACATCTTCCTCATCGGGAACATCTACATAAAGATCAAATGAGCTATCTACTCCTCCACGTTTATGGATTTCCATAGCTTGACGTTGTTCACGCGCTTGATTAAAAAAGTTCCAGATTTGGTTTTCGTCACCCTTACTGATTGCTTGTCCAACCTCGTCTAAACGTCGCTTGAAATCCTCGATGCATTCAATAATGGTCTCTCGATTGGATAAGAGGATAGAAGTCCACATGCCTGGCTCACTTTCGGCAATCCGTGTCATATCACGGAAACCACCTGCCGCAAAGCGTCGTGCCATCTCATGTTCTTCAGCATAACTGGCAGTTTGTTCCATCAAGCCTGATGCTAAGATATGCGGAAAATGACTGATCTGAGAAGTCACTCGGTCATGCTCTTCCGCATCGATTTCAATGAAACGAGCGTGCAGACCTGACAGCAAGTCCTTCATTTCTTCAAGCGTATCCTGGGTTGTTAAGCTCGAAGGCGTAAAGATATAGTAGGCATTTTCAAAAAGATTAACATCGGCAGAAGCAGCTCCTGTCTTATGACTCCCTGCCATAGGATGCGCTCCAACAAAGCGAACAGGCTTATCTGCAAAACAGTTCTCAGCTGTAGCCACGATAGCTGACTTGGTCGATCCAGCATCAGAAATAATGACACCTTCTTTTAGTTCCAAAGTTGCCAATTCTTGTAAAAAAGCAATGATTTGCTTGATTGGCAAGGTAAGAATGATGACATCTGCAAGTGGAGCAAAACTGGCAAAATCATCCGTCGCACAATCAATCATTCCTCGCTCCAAGGCAATATCTCTAGATGCCTGACTGCGATTGTATCCTAAAATTTCATAATCAGGATGATCCCGCTTGATTCCCAGTGCCATGGAAGCACCAATCAAACCCAACCCTGCGATATAGATGGTTTTAGCCATAAGAACTCCTTAATAATTCTTTGTATACTCCCGATGTTTAGCAACAGCTTCTTTTAATTCCTCCAGATTATCAGAAGAGAATTTCTCTAGAATTTCTTGGGCCAAAACTGTTGCTACGACTGCTTCCATAACAACACCTGCTGCTGGAAGAGCGGTTGGATCACTTCTCTCCACCGTTGCTTTATAAGGTTCATGGGTTTCAATATCGACACTCATTAATGGCTTATAGAGAGTCGGAATTGGTTTCATGACCCCACGAACAATAATGGGTTGACCATTGGTCATACCACCTTCGAAACCTCCAAGATTATTAGTACGACGAGTGTAGCCATCTTCTGGTGACCAGAGAATTTCATCCATGACTTGGCTACCCTTGAGATAACCAGCTTTAAAACCAAGACCAAACTCCACACCCTTAAAGGCATTGATGGAGACAACCGCTTGAGCTAATCTTGCATCTAGTTTGCGATCCCATTGAACATAAGAACCCAGACCAACCGGAACACCACCGACAACTGTTTCGACAACACCACCGATGGTATCTCCATCACGTTTGATTTGGTCAATATAGTCCTTGATCTCCTGCTCACGTTCTTGGTTAACGATAGAAACTTCTGACTGGGCAGCTAGTTTCTTAATCTCTGCGACTGTCAAGTTTTCTGGAACATCGATTTCCTTACCACCAAAGACAACAACATGGTTAGCAATTTCAATATCAAGCTCAGCCAATAAACGCTTGGCTACAGCCCCGACTGCTACTCGCATAGTCGTTTCACGAGCAGATGAACGTTCTAGGGAATTTCGCAAATCATCAAAGCGGTATTTGATACCTCCTACCAAGTCAGCGTGACCTGGGCGAGGATGAGTGATTTTTCGTTTACTTTTAAGTTTGTCTTCAATATCCTCTGCAGACATGATATCAAGCCATTTTTGATGGTCTTTGTTAATGACATCCATGGTAATGGGAGCCCCTGTCGTCTTCCCGTGGCGAACACCAGAAGTAAAGACAACTTGGTCGCTCTCGATCTTCATGCGTCCACCACGACCGTAACCACCTTGGCGACGTTTGAGATCCTCATTGATATCCTCGGCAGTCAAAGGAAGACCTGCTGGGATTCCTTCAATAATTGCTGTCAGACGAGGACCGTGTGATTCTCCTGCTGTTAAATATCTCATACATTCTCCTTATTTTACCAAGTAATCTTTCATTTCTTCGAGAGAAACTGGGTGAATCATTGCTGAACCAAGTTCTGGTACCAAGACTAATTTCATAGTGTTGCCACGCGCTTTTTTATCGTGAGTCAAAGCCTGATAAAGCTTATCAACATCCCAGTTGTCATAATCCACAGGAAGCCCAAATTTCTGACACATTTCTCGGATAGACTGAGTGATTCCAGCTGGCATAAGACCTTTTTGTTCGGCTACTTTAGAGACCTGAACCATTCCCATCGCTACTGCCTCACCATGCATGACACGTCCATAACCAGCAGTTGCTTCGATAGCATGACCAATTGTGTGACCAAAGTTTAGATAGAGACGAATACCATTGTCTAATTCATCCTCAACTACCATCTTGCGCTTCACCTGGCAAGAATGCTCAATCAAACTTTCTGAATGCTCCAAAATACTCTCTACAGAACCATCCATTTCAGATAACAAGTCCCAGAGTTCTGGATCTTCAATTAAGCCGTACTTGATGACTTCACCCATTCCTTCAATCAACTCTCTCTTACCTAAGGTTTCAAGAACGGTTGGATCAATCAAAACACCATCTGGCTGGGCAAAAGTTCCCACCATATTCTTGGCAAAAGGAGTATTTACTCCTGTCTTACCACCGATTGAAGAATCCACTTGAGCAGTCAAACTGGTCGGAATTTGAACAAAGTGAATACCTCGCATATAGGTTGAGGCTACAAAGCCAGCCAAATCACCAACGACACCACCACCTAAAGCTACGATGCCGTCACTGCGAGTCAAGTCTTGCTTAACTAGAAATTCATAAGCCTTTTGAACTGTGGTTAGATTTTTTCGCTCTTCACCCTCTAGAAAGTCAAAAACTGCCACTTGAAAACCAGCATCCTCTAGGCTCAATTTAACTTTTTCTGCATAGAGAGAAGCCACATGGTTATCGGTAATGATAACGACTTTTTGCGGTTGCCAAAGTTCCCGCAACCATTTTCCTGCTTGAGACAGGCATCCTTTTTCAATCTGAATATCATAAGGATGGTGGGGAAGGTCTATTCTGATTTTCATAGCAGTTCTCCTTTTTTCATTTTTGATACTTTTGTTTTAGTAATTCCCAGATTTGAGCGGTTGGCATTTCCTTGCCTGTCCATAACTGAAAAGCTTCCGCAGCTTGGTAAAGCAACATGCCTAGGCCATTAACAGCGTGATTGCCCTGGTTTCTTGCCCACTTAAAAAATGGTGTCTCAAAGGGTTGATAAATCACATCAGCTACCAAGAGCCTCTCTGGTAAAACGATACTTGCTGAGATTGGCAGAGATACTCCATCCATACCCACACTGGTCGCATTGACCAGTAAATCTGAATCAGTTATCCTTGCTTGCAGTTCAGAAACATCTTCTAAAGCAAATAAATCTGCTTTAAACCCTGTTTCATTTTGCAGTTTTTCTAAGTAAGGTCTTGTTTTTTCTATTGAAGCCGAACGTACAAAGACAGAAACCTGACTGACTCCATCCAAGATTGCCTGTGCCAAAATTGCCTTGGCTGCACCGCCTGCTCCTAACAAGACCATTCTTTTCCCAGATATTTTAAAAGAAGGCAAGCTCTTAAAGAATCCCTTGCCATCTGTGTTATATCCGATTAAAGTTCCATCTCGATTCACCACTGTATTAACAGCACCAATCAAACGAGCTTCTTCACTCAATTGATCCAAATAAGGAATCACCTGCTCCTTGTAGGGCATAGAAAGATTGATTCCAAACATCTGGTAACGACGAATGTTGGCAACTGTTTCTGCCAAGTCTGTTCCTTCTATCTCCCAAGCAAGATAAACCCCATTGGTATGAGTTGCCTCAAAAGCTCTGTTGTGAATGAAAGGTGAAATGGAGTGTTTGATAGGATTGGCGACTACAGCTGCTAAACGTGTGTAGCCATCAATCTTCATTTAGTATCTCCCGAATTTTTTTCATGCTAGAAAGTGAAATCTGTCCTGGAGCACTGGCTTCATCCAGACTTGCAAAAGACCAGCTAGAACCCGTCACATCTGAAGTGATACGAGAAACCTTACCCACTTTCCCCATAGAAATCGTCACATATTCTTGTTCTGGGTTCAATGTTTTAAAGCCACGTGTAAAGTTCATAAGGTCCAATACATCTTGTTCTGTTTGAGCCATAACCGATACTTTAACCACTTTCGGAGTTAGACTGGTTAGCTCGGATAAGATTTCCATCATATTCTCTGGAGTTTCTTGGAAATTATGATAACTCAAAACTAGATTTGGAAAATCAAGCATTTCTTCAAAAACATCCTTATGGGAGAAATACTCAAAATCGATATATTCAGGTTGATAGAGTTGAGCTACATCTTTGATAATTTGTACATACTCCACCGAATCCAAATCGATTTCGCCTCCCTCAGCACGAGTTCGTAGGGTAAAGAGGAGTTCGCGACCTGCAAATTTTTCAAAAATAGCTGGGGCTACCTGTAAAATAGCCTCTTTTGGTAGGAAATCGGCACGCCACTCAATGATATCTGCATCGATATACCGCATGGCATCGATTCCTTGCACCTCTTCTATACTCTTTGGCATTACTGAAACGACTAATTTCATTTAGTTACCTTCATGCTAATCACCTTGAGGTAATTACTACTTTCATCTTTTTCATTGTAGACAAAGTCTGCTGGAAGTCCATACTTTTGAAGAACCTGATATTTTCTTCCTGCGAATCCTTTGTCAATTTGTTCTATAAATTTTTGACGGGAAACATTGGCAGCATTGGTGCTAGCAATGATCATACCTCCCGGATTTAAAATCTCTAAACTCTGGGAAATCAACTTGTGATAGTCCTTAGCTACAGAGAAAGTTTGCTTTTTATTACGGGCAAAGCTAGGTGGATCAAGAACGATCACATCATAAGATAAACCCTTACGTTTAGCGTATTTAAAGTATTCAAAGACATCCATGACAATGAAACGATGACTGTCAAGACTGAGTCCATTGGCATGAAAATGAGCTTCTGACAGTTCTCTTGAACGTTTGGCCAGGTCTACAGAGGTTGTTTCACTAGCACCTCCCATGGCTGCAGCAACTGAGAAAGCTGCTGTATAGGAAAACATATTGAGTAAGGATTTCCCCATAGCTAAACCATCAACCAAGCTACCACGCACTTCATGTTGGTCCAAGAAGATGCCTGTCATAAGACCGTCATTCATAAAGACTTGATAGAGGACACCATTCTCAAGAACTGTAAAATTTTCTGGTGCTTCTTGACCATAGATATGGGCAGACTCATAGTCTAGACCTTTAAAACGAATCTTTTCATAGGCACCTAAGACTTCAGGAAAAACCTGAGCAAAAGCTGCTAGGATCTGTTGGCGTAGCCCATAGACATAGGAGTTATACCAGGAGAAAACAACATAATCTCCATAGAGATCCAAAGTCATTCCACCAAAACCATCGCCTTCTTGATTAAACAAACGAAAGGCAGTTGTCAACTCATCTTGATAGTAAGAAGAACGTTTTTGTTTGGCTTTTTCAAACAAACTTTCAAAAAATTTTTGGTTAAAAGAAAGCTTCTGGTTCGTTACAAACCAACCAATCCCCTTATTTTGACGAGATAAATAAGCCTTGCCCAAAAACTGCTTGTTTTGACTCAATAACTCGACTTCTTGATCAGTTTCAGATAGTTCTGGAAAATCAATTTCCTCCAAAAGTACTAGACCTTGGTTTAGTTTTTTTTCAATACGTCTACTGACGAACACTTTATTCATAAACACTATTATAACAAATTTTATGACAATTCACAAAATAGAAACTATTGATTTATCCATCATCTTGCCCTATCTGAGAGAATTTTTCCTCCCATTAGTCCTACTATTTTTATTTTGTATTTTTCAACACTTCTAGTTGAAAAATAGACATAAAATTTAAAGAGTTTAATTTAAGCGCAAACGTTTGCGCAGAAGCTGACTTTATGCTACAATAATTCTCATCACTGTAAGTAAGAGGATAAACTATGAAAAATCAAGCCTTAATGCAATATTTTGAATGGTATCTACCCCACGATGGAAAACACTGGACGCGCCTAGCTGACGACGCTGAACACCTAGCTAACTTAGGCATTAGTCACATTTGGATGCCACCTGCTTTTAAAGCAACAAATGAAAAAGATGTTGGTTATGGCGTCTATGACTTGTTTGACCTTGGAGAATTTAATCAGAAGGGTACTGTACGTACTAAGTATGGCTTTAAGGAAGACTATCTTCATGCCATCCAAACTTTAAAATCTCATGGGATTCAACCAATGGCTGATATCGTCTTAAATCATAAGGCAGCCGCTGACCATTTAGAATCTTTTCAAGTTATCGAAGTGGATCCAGAAGATCGAACTGTGGAACTAGGAGAACCTTTTACCATCAATGGCTGGACTGGTTTTGCTTTTGATGGGCGACAAAATACCTACAATGACTTCCACTGGCACTGGTACCACTTTACTGGAACTGACTACGATGCTAAACGCCGTAAATCTGGAATCTATCTGATACAGGGAGACAACAAAGGCTGGGCTCATGAGGAATTAGTCGACAATGAGAATGGCAATTACGACTATCTCATGTATGCCGATCTAGATTTCAAACATCCTGAAGTGATAAAAAATATCTACGATTGGGCAGATTGGTTTATGGAAACAACTGGTGTAACTGGTTTCCGTTTGGATGCAGTCAAACACATTGACTCTTTCTTTATGCGCAATTTCATTCGCGATATAAAAGAAAAATATGGCCAAGACTTCTATGTCTTTGGAGAATTCTGGAATCCAGACAAGGAAGCAAATCTGGACTACCTTGAAAAAATTGAAGAACGCTTTGATCTTGTCGATGTTCGTCTTCACCAAAATCTCTTTGAAGCAAGCAAGGCTGGAAAAGATTATGATTTAACAACCATCTTTGAGGATAGTCTAGTAAAACTCAATCCAGACCGAGCTGTAACCTTTGTCGATAACCATGATACTCAACGTGGCCAAGCACTTGAATCCACTGTTGAAGAATGGTTTAAACCAGCAGCCTACGCCCTCATTCTTTTGCGTGAGCAGGGGCTCCCATGTGTCTTTTATGGAGACTACTATGGTATTTCTGGTCAATATGCTCAAGAAGACTTCAAGGATGTCCTCGACCGTTTGCTAGCTATCCGAAAAGAGTTGGCTTATGGAGAGCAGACTGACTACTTTGACGATCCTAATTGTATCGGTTGGGTTCGTTCAGGTTCTGAAAATCAATCACCACTTGCCATCGTGATTTCTAATGCCCAAGCAAACTCTAAAACCATGTTTGTTGGTCAAGAATGGGCTGGTCAAACATTTGTTGATTTACTTGGTAACCATTCAGATCAAGTAACGATTAATGATGAAGGATACGGTGATTTTCCCGTTACAGAACGCTCTCTTAGTGTATGGGGACTGGTTAACTAATCAATTAATACTCTTCGAAAATCTCTTCAAACCACGTCAGCTTCCATCTGCAACCTCAAAACAGTATTTTGAGCTGACTTCGTCAGTTCTATCCACAACCTCAAAACGGTGTTTTGAGCAACCTGCGGCTCGCTTCCTAGTTTGCTCTTTGGTTTTCATTGAGTATAAAACCCACAAAAAATGCCCACAAGCTAGATTTTCTTTCTAGCCTGTAGGCATTTTTCTATTATCAATATTTAAAATTAGTCTTTCCAAAGATCCATAGCNCGCTTCCTAGTTTGCTCTTTGGTTTTCATTGAGTATAAAACCCACAAAAAATGCCCACAAGCTAGATTTTCTTTCTAGCCTGTAGGCATTTTTCTATTATCAATATTTAAAATTAGTCTTTCCAAAGATCCATAGCATTTTGAAAATCTGATGAGACTTGTACATTCTGAGGATTAGTTGCTTCTCTCTCCTGGCGTTTAGCCTCTACCTGGGCTACACTCTTAATTCCCTCATGACGCCAGTTGCGGAGGATTGCTTGGATGTACTTCCAATTTGGTTTACCATTCAAAACAGCTTCACGCAAGGCTTCCTTTATCAAGTCTGCACTGGTTCCGTCTTCTTTCAAACTCTTTTCCAAATCTTCAATTTCAAAAGGACTCAAGAGTCGACCTAATTCCTGTTGAAAAGTTTCTACCAAACTCTTTAAATCATTTTTAGCAGGTACAGCTTGGCTTGGTTCTTGTTTTTCAAAAAGCTGGTCCAAACGTTCTAAAGCAAGGGTCGCATCAAAAATAACTTCTATTTCTCCATTGAGTTCAATCGTACGATATTGGAGTAAGCCTTTTTCGGTCAAGCGTGAAATTGCTTGATTGACTTCATAGACTTGCTTGCCTATTTTCTCAGCAATTTGACTTGGGGACAATTCCCCTAAAGCTGTTGTATTTTGTAGGTAAAAGAATTGCCAAACTAAGAAATCATCGCTTGATGAGAAAAGTTGATTGTAGTTTAAGAGCAGAGCACTTGGTAAGACCAAATTCCCTGATTTGAAAGCATCTAAATATGTCATAATTCCTCTTATAAATATCCAAAATGAGACACATCTTCTTCTGCACTCTTCCATTCAAAAGGCGTTTCTTGGTAAACTGCATAATTTACCCAGTTACTGAAAAAGAGAGCTGCTGAGGAACTCCAACGCATACAAGGAAGTTCATGAATGTCATCATTTTTGAAATAATTTTCTGGTATATGGGGATCTAAACCAGCATCTAGATCTCTAAAATATTCCTTTGCGAGCGTATCGCGATCATACTCTAAATGCCCAAAGCTATAGACTTCTCTCAAATCTCGACTCGCAAGGATAGAGACTCCTACCTCTTTTCCTGATGCTAAAATCTCTAGATTTGTTTTGTTTAGAATATCTTCTTTGTGGACTTCTGTATGGCGAGAATGAGGGGATACATATAAATCATCAAAACCTCTCAGTAGAAGATGACCTTCTTTCAAAACATCTTGAGAATAAATCCCAGAAAGCTTCTGGTCCATCTGGTATTTATCTACGCCATAGCGATAGTATAGACCCGCTTGTGCTCCCCAGCAAATATACAGGGTTGAAAAGACATGAGTCTTAGACCAATCGATAACCTTAGTAAATTCCTCCCAATAGTCCACTTCTTCAAAAGGGAGATGTTCAACTGGAGCACCTGTAATAATCAAGCCATCAAAATACTGGTCTTGAACTTCTGAGAAGGTCTTATAAAAAGTCTTCATATGCTCAGAACGAGTTGTTTTCGACTGATGACTTTCCATATATAAAAATTCAATATCTAACTGCAAAGGAGTATTGGCTAAATGGCGTAAAAGCTGAGTTTCTGTAACCATTTTCAGTGGCATCAAGTTTAAAATCAGAATTTTCAGTGGTCGAATATCCTGATGAGCCGCCCTCTGGTCATCCATGACGAAAATATTTTCCGTTCGTAAAATCTCAACTGCTGGTAATTTTTTATCAATTCGAATCGGCATAGAAATCTCCTTACTGTATCATACTGGACTCAAGTAACCTGACTGTCATCGAATGGAATAATCCAGCTGATGACATTGCTTCCCTTTATTATACTGTAAGAAGATACAGTTTTCAATTATAGTTTTTCTCTAACTAGATATAGCCTTTTTTTATATCCGATGAAGAGAAAACAGCCCTAGGGACTGTTTTTCATTAATAATGCATCAAAACTTTATAATCGTAATCTCCGATTGCCTCACGACCTTTTAGCTCGTCAAGCTCAATCAAGAAGGCACAACCAGCTACGACACCACCTAATTTTTCAATCATTTCGATGGTTGCTTTAACAGTACCACCTGTTGCCAAGAGGTCATCTACGATAAGAACACGTTGTCCTGGTTTGATAGCATCTGCGTGCATAGTTAAAGTATCAACGCCATATTCTTTTTCGTAGTCAGCTGAAATGACTTCACGTGGCAACTTGCCAGGTTTACGAACAGGCGCAAAACCAATTCCCAACTCAAAAGCGACTGGACATCCAACGATAAATCCACGAGCTTCTGGTCCTACGATCATATCAATCTTTTTGTCAGTAGCGTATTGGACGATTTCACGAACAGCGTAGCTGTAGGCATTGCCGTTAGCCATCAAAGGGCTGATATCACGGAATGTAATTCCTTCTTGTGGATAATTTTCAATACTTGCAATGTAATCTTTTAAGTTCATAGCATTTCTTTCTTTTTAAGTTTTTACTCCCTATTATACCATAAATCTTAGAAAAGAGAAATAGAAAGAAAACCTGGAAACTGAGTCCAAGGCTTTTAATCAGATCTGTAACTATTGCTCGTTTAATGAAATCTTGCCTTCTTTTTGTTTTTAGAGTTTTGATTGCGTTGACGATTTTGTTGGATGCGCCACTCTCGCTCAAAGTAGGACATGGTTTCAAATACTCTGCTTGGTAAACCGACATCTAGCAAATAGATTGGGATTTTCAAAACATTTGATTGCTTTGCAGTCAAAAATCTACTTCGTAGACGATTCCATAAAGAGTTGGGTTTTATAAAATCCTTGTCATAAAAATGAACTTCAATAGTGTAAAAATCCCTTGAACTTCTACCACCCTTGATTCTCATAAGAGAAAACGTTTCTACTTGCCCCCATGAATAAAACTGCCAATCTTTTTTAGGATGTGGCTTATAGGAAAAACCTTGGGCCGTACATTTCAAATACTCTTTATCTGAAAAAAGAAGTCGCAAACGTTCATACAAAATCCATCCAACAATGATGATTAAGAATAAGACAAAGAGTCTTAATACCACCAATCCCACAGGTGCCTCCTTGGGATAGGTCATCATAAAAGATAGGATCCAAAGAAGAAAAGCTAACTCAAGGAAGCAGAGAAGAATAGTCCAAATGATTTTCTTACTGCTCCATTTGATAATTTTTTCTTCCATTACGCCAACTCACTTAAATATTCATAGCGTTCATATTTTTCAAGCAAGGCTTCATTCTTCTCATCTAACTCTTTTTGAAGAGTAGCTAACTTCCCAAAGTCCGAACCATTGGCCTGCATTTCCTCTTCAATGACTGAGATACGGTTTTCCAAGGCTTCGATGTCACCTTCAATACTTGCCCACTCTTGCTTTTCTTGGTAGGTCATGCGTTTCTTTTCTTCACGAACTTTGACGACTTTTTCCTTCTCAGCCTTTTGAACTTGATTTGTCGCTTCTGCTTCGAAGGCTTTTTCATCTAGGTAGTCGGTATAATGCCCAAAGAAAGGACGAATGCTACCGTTTTCAAAAGCAAGAATCTTAGTCGCAACTTTATCAAGGAAATAGCGGTCGTGACTAACTGTCAAAACTGGACCTGCAAAACCTTGTAAGAAATTTTCTAGAACAGTTAAGGTCGCAATATCTAAATCATTTGTTGGCTCGTCCAAGAGAAGCACATTGGGTTTTTCCAAGAGCAATTTGAGGAGATACAGGCGTTTTTTCTCTCCACCAGATAACTTTTCAATCAAGGTACCGTGCGTTGAACGCGGAAAGAGGAACTGTTCTAATAACTCCGCGATAGAGGTCGTAGAGCCACCACTAGTCTTAACCTCTTCTGCCACTTCTTGTAGGTAATTGATAACTCGCTTGCTTTCATCCAGACCTTCGATTTGTTGAGAGAAATAGGCGATGCGAACCGTCTCACCGATGATAACCTCTCCTTCCGTTGGCTCAAGACTTCCCGCAATGAGATTGAGAAGAGTTGACTTCCCAACACCATTATCCCCGACAATTCCGATACGGTCTTTGGCTTGAACCAAAAGGTTAAAATGTTTCAGAATCGGCTTGTCGTCATAGGCAAAGGAAACATCCTTAAACTCGATGACCTTTTTACCGATACGGCTAGTTTCAAAATTCATGCTTAAGTCTGTCTCAACACTATTATCTGAAACTTCCTTCTTCAAGTCATGGAAACGATTGATACGCGCCTGTTGCTTGGTTGCACGAGCTTGTGGTTGTCTTCTCATCCAGGCTAATTCCTGTTTATAGAGTTGTTCCTTTTTGTGAAGTAGAGCTGCATCGCGCTCATCCTGTTCAGCCTTGAGACGAACATAGTCTTGGTAATTTCCTTGATATTCGGTCAAACCAGCTCGGTCCAACTCAAAGATTCGCGTAGAAAGAGCATCTAGGAAGTAACGATCGTGGGTGATAAAGAGAACCGTCTTCTTAGAATTTTTCAAAAAGAGGGTCAGCCACTCAATGGTGGCAATATCCAAGTGGTTGGTAGGCTCATCAAGAAGCAAAAGATTATGATTGCCCAGAAGGACTTGCGCCAACTGAACCCGTCTTCGCAAACCACCTGATAGTGCTCCAACGGGAGTTGATAAATCCTGAATACCCAACTTGCTGAGAACGGTCTTGACCTGACTTTCGATTTCCCAAGCTTGGAGGGAATCCATCTCCGCCATAACCCTTTCCAAACGGGCCTGCTTGTCCTCACTGTAGTTGAGCATGAGTAATTCATACTCACGAATCAACTGGATTTCTTTCAAATCGCTCGATAGAACAGTATCTAAGACAGTTTTGCTATCATCAAAATCTGGGTCCTGAGTCAAGTAGCCAATTTTGTAATCATTCTTTGCCGAAAAAGGGCTAACATCACCATCAAAACCAGAAACTCCTGAAAGCACATCTAAAAGGGTTGTTTTTCCAGTTCCGTTGACACCGATAAGACCGATTCTGTCCAAGTCATGAATGATAAAGGAAATATCCTTAAAGACTGTCTTGTCTCCAACGGATTTACTTAGTTTTTCAACAATAAAATCACTCATTTTTTCTCCCTCAAGTAGGCATGAATAGCTTCCAAGTTATTTTCCAAATCTCCATCCACAATAGCATACTCAATCTCTGCTAAAATTTCTCCCATTTCTGGTCCTGGTTGATAGCCATATTCTTTGATCAAAATCCCACCATTGATTTGAATTTCTTTTTTATCATGGATGGTTAGGCTGTGGTAAGTCTCTGTAATGGCCTGTGGATTGACTTCTTTTCCTTGAGACTGACGAAGATTTTCAGCCTGTAAAAGCAAATCTAGATCAAAGCGGTAACAATCGCGCTTGCTTAGTTCTCCTTCTTCACGAAGTTCTAAGATTGTTAGCAAATCTTGAACTTGCTTGGCAAATTGACGCGAAGTTTTCCAATGTTTCAAAAATTGTTGAGCATCTTCCACTTCTAAAACCCATAAAAGTGCTGCCCAGGCTTGTTCAGAAGATTCAAAGGTAAAATCAGCCTCTAAGTCGAACAAAGATTGGAGTTTGTCCTGACTACCAGCCATATCTGGAAGATAATCATAAGCTTTACTTGCAATCATAGAAGACAGACCTACTCGCCAATGAGGAGCCAGAAGAAGTTTATCAAATTCAACAAAAGTACGTTCCACAGAAATTTTCTCTAAGAGTGGCGTTAAGGTCTTCATCGCTTCAAAGGTTTCTTGCTCGAGTTCAAAACCAAGACTAGCTTGAAAACGAAATCCACGCATGATGCGTAGAGCATCTTCGTTGAAACGCTCACTAGCTACACCAACTGCTCGTAAAACTTGATTTTCTAGATCTTGTAAACCATCAAATAAATCAACGATTTCCCCTTCTTCATCCAAGGCAAAGGCATTGACTGTGAAATCTCGGCGCTTGAGGTCCTCTTCTAACGAACGAACAAAAGAAACTGAACTTGGTCTACGGTAGTCTACATAGACATCTTCTGTTCGAAAAGTGGTCACTTCGTACTCCTCATCTCCGTCTAAAACCAAGACGGTTCCATGCTCAATCCCGATATCAGCTGTACGAGGGAAAATCTGCTTGGTCTCTTCTGGATAAGATGACGTCGCGATATCTACATCATGGATGGGACGATTGAGTAGGGCATCCCTAACAGAGCCTCCAACAAAATAGGCTTCAAAGCCTGCTTCTTTAATTTTTTCTAATACTGGTAAAGCCTTCTGAAATTCAGAAGGCATTTGTGTTAATCTCATAATAAGTGTTCTAATCCATAGACAAGCTCATGACGCTTGACAACTTCTTTGATTCCCAAATTCACCCCTGTCATGAAGGAGCTACGATCATAGGAGTCATGACGTAGGGTCAATCCTTCTCCCTGATTTCCAAATATAACTTCCTGATGAGCTACCAAACCTGGCAAACGGACTGAGTGGATTCGCATACCATCAAAGTTAGCACCACGTGCACCTGAGATGATTTCTTCCTCATCGCTAGCACCTTGTTGGATAGACTCACGAACCTCTGCCATCAACTCAGCTGTTTTGATAGCTGTTCCACTAGGGGCATCTTTTTTCTTGTCATGGTGAAGCTCAATAATCTCTACATTTGGGAAGTACTTTGCAGCTTGTGCTACAAATTGCATGAGCAAGACAGCACCCAAAGCAAAGTTAGGAGCAATCAAGCCACCCAAGTTTTTAGAACGAGAAAATTCTTTTAGTTCTTCAATCTCTTGACTAGTGAAACCTGTTGTCCCAACGACAGGTGCAAAGCCATTTTCAAGCGCAAAACGGGTATTCTCATAGGCAACAGCTGGTGTTGTAAAATCCACCCAAACATCTGCCTCAAAACCTGCCAAGTCATCCTTATCATTGAATACTGGAATTCCCTGCCAGTCAGATGCAGACTCAAAAGGATCTAAAACCGCTACCAGTTCAAGTTCAGGATCAGACAAAACCATTTGACAAGCAGATTGGCCCATTTTTCCCTTAAAACCAGCAATAATTACTCGAATACTCATCTCAATCTCTACTCCTATTTAAGATACAAAGGACGTTAGCTGCCCATGAAAAATAGGGAATGGCGCTGACTTTCCACGAAAGGCAAGACAGGCATCTTTTTTCAAGAGGCAGGTAGTCCGTGTTCAATTTCTAAGATACAAAGCCTGTAAGAACACAAAGTGAAAATAGGAGGTCTGAGCAAGGAGTATCTACTCCTTGGAAGAACTATCTTTTTCACACTGGGTTCCATGCGTGTTCAATTTTCAAGATACAAAGGACGTAAGCTGCCCATGAAAAATAGTCTAGATTATGGGTGTATATCCCAGAGCAATACTTCCTTCTCCCAGGTGAGTCCCAATAACACTACCGAAGGTTGCAATTGAAACATCTGTAGCCACTCCACCATCGATTAAAAGCTGGCGCAAATCTGCTGCTTTTTGAGGAGCATTCCCGTGAATGACAGTGATCTGGTAATTCCCATTAGCTGTTGCTTCTTTAACAATTTCAACTAAGCGTTTTGTAGCCTTTTTCTCTGTACGAACCTTTTCATATACTTCTATCACACCTTGGTCATTGAAGTATAGGATTGGCTTGATACTAAGGAGATTCCCCAAAATAGCCGCACCATTAGAGAGTCGTCCACCCTTAACTAGATGGTCAAGATCATCCACCATGATAAAGGCTGAGGTATTTTCAATCTGTTCAGTTACTTTATCTAAGATAGACTCAAAGCCATCTCCTTGCTCTGCCCATTTCAAGACACTCTCAACCATATAGCCTAGGGGAGCGCTTGTAATACGGGTATCAGGAAAGGCAATGGTTACCCCTTCATATTCATCCTTCATATACTGGATGTTTTGGTAAAATCCTGAAATTCCAGAAGATAGGAAAAGCCCCAAGGCATGTGTATAGCCTTTATCTTTTAATAATGATAAAATTTCATCCAACTTGGCAATACTTGGTTGGCTCGTTTTTGGCAATTCGCTTGCTGAAGCCATTTTTTCATAAAATTCTTGAGCGGTTAGATTTACACCTTCAACATACTCCTGTCCATCGATATTCACAGGAATGTCTAGCACAAATAAATCTTCTTTCCGCAAGGTTTCCGCTTGTAGAAAAGCAGATGAGTCTGTTATGACCGCTAATTTCATTTCTTAAAACTCCAAATTAATTCCCGGTAAATCAAGGGCAATTTCTGTTACTTCATAAGTCAAACGATTAAGCATATCCAAACATGGACGAGCTAGTGTCTCAACCTCTTCTTGGCTGAAATCACTTGGTTGGTCGACAATACGACCTTCAACATGATTGACTTGAGAAATCGTTCCACTAATGACAAATCTATCAAAGACAATCATAAAGCTCAAAACAACTACTAAAGAGGTAACTTGATTTTCTTGATCATGCTGAAGCAATTGGAAGTTTACATCAACCTTAGTTTCAGGTGCTCCATTTTCATTTTCCCATTCAAAGTTACGCGCATCGAAGTGATACTGACTAACAAATTCTTGTTCACGTTTTAAATTCATTTTCATCTCCATTGGTACAATATAGTTGCCATTGTACCATATTTTTTTATTTTCTGCTAGATTTACTAAATACCAATCTCAGTTTTAACAACTTCAGCAATAGTGTCTACATAGTAGTCTACTTCCTCAGTGGTTGGGGCTTCAGCCATGACACGCAAGAGTGGCTCCGTTCCACTTGGGCGAACGAGGATGCGACCATTGCCTGCCATTTCTGCTTCCATCTTCTCGATAATAGCCTTGATAGCTGGCACTTCCATAGCTTTTTCTTTCATGGCATTTTCCACACGGATATTGACCAATTTTTGTGGGTAAATAGTCACTTCTGAGGCCAACTGAGACAAGCTCTTACCTGTTTCTTGCATGATCTTGGTCAATTGAACCGCTGAAAGCTGACCATCACCAGTAGTATTATAGTCCATCAAGATAACGTGACCTGACTGCTCACCACCGAGATTGTAGCCAGATTTTCTCATTTCTTCAACGACATAGCGGTCTCCAACTGCAGTGACTGCTTTATTGATCCCTTCACGATCCAAGGCCTTATGGAAACCAAGGTTGGACATAACAGTTGTCACAATGGTGTTTTGGGCCAACTGACCTTTTTCAGAAAGGTATTTACCAATGATGTACATGATCTTGTCACCATCGACAATTTCGCCATTTTCATCTACTGCAATCAAACGGTCGCTATCGCCATCAAAGGCTAAACCAATGGCAGATTGACTTTCTTTTACAAGTTCTTGTAAGGCTTCTGGATGAGTTGAACCAACGTTCAAGTTGATATTAAGGCCATCTGGAGTTTCTCCGATAACTGTTAATTGAGCACCTAGGTCTGCAAAAATTTGACGAGCACTTGTTGCAGCTGCACCGTTGGCAGTATCCAAGGCAACCTTCATCCCTTCAAGAGGAGTTCCAGTTGAAACAAGATAGGCTTCATACTTACGTAAACCTTCTGGGTAGTCAACAACCGTACCTAAGCCCTCTGCACTTGGACGTGGGAGAGTATCTTCACTGGCATCTAGCAAGGCTTCGATTTCTGCTTCTTTGTCATCGTCTAGTTTAAAGCCGTCACCACCAAAGAATTTAATTCCGTTATCAAGGGCTGGGTTGTGACTAGCTGAAATCATAACACCTGCGCTCGCACCTTCTGTTTTAACAAGATAAGCTACTGCTGGTGTTGCAAGAACGCCTAGTTTGTAAACGTGAATTCCGACTGAAAGGAGGCCAGCAATCAAAGCTGCTTCTAGCATTTGACCTGAGATACGAGTGTCACGTCCTACAAACACTTTTGGTGCTTCAGTCGTATGTTGACTGAGAACATAACCTCCAAAACGTCCCAATTTGAAAGCTAATTCTGGCGTAAGTTCTACGTTTGCTTCTCCACGGACTCCGTCCGTTCCAAAATATTTACCCATGTTATATCCTTTTCTAATTTTTTAGTCTTTCTTTGAAGAGTCTGGTTTGGTTTCAGACTCTGCAGTAGAAGATTTCGTTGAAGATGAGCTAGTAGTTGAAGAGCTTGAACTACTTGCTGATCTAGCTTGTTTCGTTGTTATCTTCATGGTTGTTTCATACGGTGTAATCACCGTTGGTAAAACTGTTCCATTCTTATCAATAGCTTGTAGAGGAACTGAACCCGTATAATTTCCTGTAATTTTTTCACTAGTTGGTAAAACAGCCACAATCTTATCAATCTTAGACAAGGTATCAACATCACTAGTAACCGAAACGCGTTCATCTGAAACAGTCACACTATCGATGAGAATTCGTTCATCAACCTTACCAGAGTCAATCTGTGGAGTGACTGGTAAATTATCCCGTGTTGCTTTCTTCCCAATTTTAACGGTGATTTTCTGCGGTGTTGCTAGGGCTGTTAAACCACTTGGTAGATTCTCAATGGTCAAGGGAACTTCAACGGTTCCTTCTGTCGCCTGTGTTAAATCTGCAGTAACCTTAAATTTACGAGTGCTTTCTTGCATCTCACTAGCCAAGGTCACTCGATTGGATCCAGTTAAAAATACCGTTACTTCTGAACTAAAACCACTAATAAAATACTGCTCACTATCGTACTGAATATCAATTGGTACATTTACGACCGTATTGGTATAGGTTTCTGTTCGAGCCGGTCTTGCATTATTATTATTTTGATAATTAATAGAGGTAGCGTAAATAAATAAAACGCAAGCAAAGAGGAGTGAGGAGATGATATATAAACTATTTTTTTTCATTCTTCCAGCCTCCTAATATACGCTCTGTTAAGCTTGGCTCTTGTGAATTTTCCGGAATCAGTATACGACGTAGCTCTTCCTCAAATTTTTCCATCGTTAAATCATGCTTAAAGACACCATTATGGGTAATGGAAATACCTCCAGTTTCCTCTGATACCACAAAAGTGAGAGCATCAGAAACCTCAGATAAACCAATGGCTGCACGGTGTCGCGTTCCAAACTCCTTAGAAATACCAGTGTCTTCAGTAAGTGGAAGATAAGCAGATGTTACAGCTATTCGATCACCTTTTATAATGACTGCACCATCATGTAAAGGTGTGTTTGGAATGAAGATATTGATTAAGAGTTCTGCAGAAATTTTAGCATCTAAAGGAATCCCCGTGGAAATATATTCCTGCAAGGTTCTGACACGCTGAACTGATACAAGTGCTCCAATTTTCCGCGGGCTCATATATTCTACCGCTTTAACAAAGGCCTGAATCATCTGTTCTTCGGAACTCATTGGTGTACTTGAAAAGAAATCAGTCGCACGTCCTAATCGCTCTAAACCTGTCCGAATTTCTGGAGAGAAAATAACAACCGCTGCGATAACACCGTAAGTAATCAATTGATTGATCAACCAGGAAATAGTCGTCAAGCCCAGGGTATTTGCTACTATCTGAGCTAAGATAAAAACTAAAACACCTCGAACCAGGATCATAATCTTGGTCCCTGCAATTGATTTTGTAAATTGGTATAAGATATAGGCAACGATAAGAATATCAATCACATTTATCAGAATACTCCAAGGACTGGAAAATAAACTAGACCAGTATTGAAGATTAGATAATTGCTGAAAATTCATTCTAGGCCTCCTCTCCATAAAAAAGCTACTCTTCATTATATCATTTTATATGAAAATTTTCTTCCCCCTACTTCATTTTAAATTGGTAGAAAATATGATAGAATAAAATGATAGAAATGAATTAAGGAGAAACCATGTCTGAACTATATGATATTACCATTGTAGGAGGTGGACCTGTCGGTCTTTTCGCAGCCTTTTATGCTCACCTTCGTCAAGCCAAAGTACAAATCATCGATTCTCTTCCTCAACTAGGTGGTCAACCTGCCATCCTATATCCTGAAAAACAAATTCTCGATGTTCCAGGTTTTCCAAACCTTACAGGGGAAGAATTGACTAACCGCCTTTTGGAACAACTTGAAGGGTTTGAGACACCTGTTCACCTCAATGAAACTGTTCTTGAGATTGAAAAAGAGGATGGTGTTTTTAAGATTACAACCAATAAGGGAGATCATACTTCTAAAACCGTTATTATTGCTATGGGAGGCGGGGCTTTCAAACCACGTCCACTCGAATTAGAAGGTGTTGAAGGCTATGACAATATCCACTACCACGTTTCTAACATTCAACAATATGCTGGTCAGAAGGTAACCATCCTGGGGGGTGGTGACTCAGCCGTTGACTGGGCTTTAGCTTTTGAAAAGATTGCTCCAACTACACTTGTTCACCGTCGCGATAACTTCCGTGCACTTGAGCATAGCGTACAAGCCTTGCAAGAGTCTTCTGTAACTATCAAAACACCATTTGTGCCGAGTCAACTTCTTGGTGACGGCCAAACTCTTGACAAGCTTGAAATCACAAAAGTCAAATCCGATGAAACCGAAACCATTGAATTGGACCACCTCTTTGTCAACTATGGCTTTAAATCTTCTGTCGGTAATCTTAAAAAATGGGGATTAGAACTGAACCGCCACAAAATTATCGTCAATAGCAAGCAAGAGTCAAGCCAAGCTGGAATTTATGCTATCGGTGACTGCTGCTACTACGAAGGTAAGATTGACTTGATTGCGACTGGTCTAGGGGAAGCACCAACTGCTGTTAATAATGCCATTAACTACATTGACCCCGAACAAAAAGTACAACCAAAACACTCTACAAGTCTATAAGAAAAGAACCACGAATCATACGATTCGTGGTTTTACAGTTCCTCTGCGATTTTGTTGATCTTTCTCAGGCGATGATTGACACCACTTTTGGTTAAGGGATTTGTCAGACTATCTGCCAACTTTTGAATAGAATAGTCTGGATGCTGAATACGCAGACGGGCAACTTCCTGCAAATCTGCTGGCAGATTATCCAAGCCAATTCTATCTTTGATTTTACTGATATTATTAATGGTTTTCATACTCGCTGAAACCGTACGAGCAATATTTGCTGTCTCTGCATTATTGGCACGATTGAGGTCATTTCGAGTTTCTCGGAGAATCTTGACACCTTCAAAAGTATCTCGCGCCTGCATAGCTCCTACTAAAATCAGGAAATCCATAATATCTTCTGCTCGCTGGAGATAGGTCACTGCACCTTTTTTTCGTTCAATCACCTTGGCATCTAACAAGAACTGCTGCAAGAGCGAAGCGATCCCTTGGGCATGGTCCAGATAAACTGAACTAATTTCCAGCTGATACTTGCCTGACTCGGGATCTCGAATGCTCCCATTTGCTAAAAATGCACCACAAAGATAGGCACGACCTGCTTCTTCATCTTCTAAAATATCCGGATCAATTCCCGTCTCCAGACCAAAGAAAGAATCAGCCAAACGCAAATCCGCTAAAAGTTCTTGGACTTGTTCATCTGTAAACACAGTATAGACCCGATTTTTACGAAGATTGCTTCTCTGATGATGACGAATCTCCGACTTGATACCATAAAAGTGCAAGAACGATTCATAGAGATGGCGGGCAAGCTTGGCACTCTCTGTAACAACGGATAAGGTCAAGCCAGAACTAGACAAACCTACGCTTCCAGACATCTTGATAATGGCAGATAGTTCGTGGCGACTCAGATGGTGCTGACCCAAAATTTCTTCTTTTACTGCAACTGTGAAGCTCATTTTCTCACCTGTATAATGCGCATGAGCTCATCCACAATGAGATCACCATCATGAAAGGCTCCACCATTTTCCAAACGTAGGAAGTTGGATGAAATGACACGAGGAACCTGTTTACGCAAACCTTCAAAATCATGCTCAACCTGTACTAAATACTCATCAAAACGATTGGTATCCATATAATCTCTAGGTACCTTCTCGATATTAACAAGCACAGTATCAATAAATGGTCTACCCAAATGACGTTGCAAGACTTCCACATGATCACTATCTGTAAAATGCTCAGTCTCACCACGTTGGGTCATGATATTGCAAACATAAGCCACCTCTGCTTTGGTTTCAAGAAGGGCTTTTCCAATCTCTTCAATGACGATATTCGGCAAAATGGAGGTAAAGAGTGAACCAGGCCCTAAGACAATCATATCACTCTCAAGAATGGTATTCACAACTCGACGACTTGCTTGTGGTTTTTCATCATCCAGGGTATTGGTGACGTAAACATGATCAATCATGCCTGAATGATCTGCAATGTGACTTTCCCCAGCTACTTCTGAACCATCTTTAAAGACTGCGTGCAAGGTTAAGGGATGATCACTAGATGGATAAATCTTACCTGTCGTATGGAAAAATTTACTCAGTAATTGCATGGCATTATAGGTTGAACCCTGCATTTCAGAAAGCCCTGCTATGAGAATATTCCCCAGAGGATGTCCAGCAAAGGCACCTGCATCATCAGAGAAGCGGTATTGAAAAACCTTCTCATAGAACTTTGGCATATCTGACATGGCCACAAGGACATTGCGTAAATCCCCAGGTGGTGTCAACTGCTGCATATTTTTACGCAGTTCACCTGAAGAACCTCCGTCATCAGCAACAGTTACAATGGCTGCAATGTCAACATCTCTTTCCCGCAAACTTTTTAAAATAACAGGGATTCCAGTTCCTCCACCAATCACCGTAATTTTTGGTTTTCTCATGAACGGTTTACCGTTTCCTTTCTTCGGTCTTTATCACGATGACTTTCATTTACAGACCAATTCTTAGACAAATCATTGGCTAATCGTTTGGCAAAGGCAACACTCCGATGTTGCCCACCTGTACAACCTACTGCAATGGTTAAAACTGATTTGCCCTCTTTTTTATAGCCAGGTAGGATTGGTTCAATCAAGGCCAACAAATGGCGGTAGAAATCTTCAGATTCCTCATGATTCATAACGTAGTCATAAACGGCCTGGTCTTCACCTGTCTGATTGCGAAGTTCTGGTAGATAGTAGGGATTTGGGAGGAAACGGACATCAAAAACTAAGTCAGCATCAATTGGAATGCCGTATTTAAACCCGAAAGACATAACCTCAATACGGAAGGACTGAACCTGTTCTTGATCTGAAAATTGTTCAGCAATGGTCTTACGAAGTTCACGGGGAGTCAATTCTGTTGTGTCTACCACGTTTTGACTCATATTTTTCAAAGGTGCTAAGAGTTCGCGTTCTAACTTGATCCCATCTAAGATACGGCCATCTGCTGCTAGAGGGTGGCTTCTTCTGGTTTCCTTATAGCGAGCCACCAATTCCTTATCAGCTGCATCCAAAAAGAGGATTTTGAAGTCCAAATCATCTTGATTTTCCAATTCATCCAAAACAGCCTGAATCTCTGAAAAGAAAGAACGACTACGCATATCCACCACTAGAGCTAACTTGTGGTCATCATCCTTGGTCTCAACCAACTGCAAAAATTTTGGTAAGAGGGCAGGTGGCATATTATCAATGGTAAAATATCCTAAATCCTCAAAGGATTGAATGGCTACAGTTTTTCCTGCACCACTCATTCCTGTCACAATCACCAGGTGAAGTTGTTTCTTTGTCATCATTGTCTCCTTATATCAAAAGAAGTTTGGAAGAACCAAACTTCAACTCGCTTATCCAATCTCTGCAATGACTTCAATTTCGACTTTTACATCGCGAGGAAGACGAGCTACTTCTACAGCTGAACGAGCTGGAAATTCCTTATTAAAGGCTGTTTGGTACACCTCATTGAAAGGTACAAAGTCGTTCATATCACTCAAAAAGCAAGTTGTTTTGACAACATGGTCAAAATCTGTCCCCGCTTCTGCCAAAATAGCTCCAATGTTTTTCAAAACTTGTTCAGTCTGTTCTTGGATCGTTTCTCCTACGATTTCTCCAGTTTCAGGAGATAGTGGAACTTGACCGCTAGCAAACAAAAGATTGCCAACGATTTTTCCTTGAACGTAAGGTCCGATTGCCTTTGGAGCTTTATCTGTATGAATTGTTTTTGCCATATGTATTCCTCACAATTTTTCTAAAATAGCATCCCAAGCTTGATCCATTCCTGCTTTTGTTACGGATGAAAAGAGGATAAAATCATCGCTTGGATCAAAATTTAATTTCTTTTTTATAGCTGATTTGTGCTTGTTCCATTTACCACGCGGAATCTTGTCTGCCTTGGTCGCCACAATGATGACAGGAATCTCATAATACTTAAGAAACTCGTACATCTGTACATCATCTGCTGACGGATCATGACGAAGGTCAACAAGACTAACAACCGCTCGAAGATTTTCACGAGTGGTTAAGTACTCCTCAATCATGCGACCCCACTTTTCGCGTTCCTTTTTGGAAACACGAGCATAACCATAACCGGGCACATCCACAAAACGCATCTTATCATCAATGTTAAAGAAATTAAGTAGTTGTGTTTTTCCTGGTTTCCCAGAGGTACGAGCTAGATTTTTTCGATTGAGCATGGTATTGATAAAACTAGATTTACCAACATTTGAGCGACCTGCGAGCGCAATCTCAGGAAGTTCATCCTGTGGATAGTGGGACTTGTTGGCTGCACTCAGCAAAATCTCAGCATTGTGTGTATTGATTTCCATAGTCACCTCTAGGCTGTCTCTAGGATTGGCTTAGCCGTTCCGTCAACCGCTTCTTTTGTGATACGAACTGTTTTCACATTTTCTTGACTTGGAACTTCAAACATAACGTCTAGCATAGTTTCTTCGATGATTGAGCGAAGACCACGCGCACCAGTTTTGCGTTCGATTGCTTTGTTAGCAATTTCCTGGAGGGCTTCGTCGTCAAATTCTAACTCAACATCATCATAAGAAAGCAAGGTCTGGTATTGTTTGACCAAGGCATTTCTAGGCTCTTTCAAAATGCGAACCAAGTCATCTACTGTCAACTGCTCCAGAGCTGCAAAGACAGGCAAGCGTCCAATTAATTCAGGAATAATACCGAATTTCTGAATATCTTCTGCGATGATTTCTTGCATGTAAGAGCTGTTTTCGTCAATAGCCTTGTTGTTTTGTCCAAAGCCGATAACTTTTTCACCCAGACGCTGTTTGACAATCTCTTCGATGCCATCGAAGGCACCACCCACAATAAAGAGGATGTTTTTTGTATCCACTTGAATCATTTCTTGTTGTGGATGTTTACGTCCACCTTGTGGTGGTACACTAGCTACAGTTCCTTCGATAATCTTGAGAAGGGCTTGTTGCACCCCTTCACCAGAAACATCACGTGTGATAGACACGTTCTCGCTCTTCTTGGCAATCTTGTCGATTTCGTCTACGTAGATAATTCCACGTTCTGCACGTTCGATATTAAAGTCAGCTGCTTGCAAGAGTTTGAGGAGGATATTTTCCACATCCTCACCAACATAACCAGCTTCCGTCAAGGCTGTTGCATCTGCAATGGCAAAAGGTACATTCAAACTTCTAGCAAGAGTTTGAGCAAGGAAAGTCTTCCCTGAACCAGTTGGACCAATCATCAAAATGTTTGATTTTTGCAAATCCACATCTTCTGACTCTTCACGAGTATCATGGAAATTGATGCGTTTATAGTGGTTATATACAGCCACTGCCAAGGCACGTTTGGCACGATCTTGACCAATCACATAGTGGTTCAAAATATTCAGGAGTTCGATCGGTTTTGGTACTTCAGACAAGTCAGCCAAAACTTCCTCAGCCAACTCCTCACGAATAATTTCCTGGGCCAACTCCACACATTCATTACAGATAAAGGCGTTGTTCCCAGCGATTATTTTTTTAACTTCTTCTTGGCTTTTGCCACAAAATGAGCAATAAACCATCATATCATTTTTCCTATTTGTAGGCATGATTCCCTTCCGTTCTAAATGATTTTTCTATCTAAAATAAGGTCATATAAAAAGCATGAATGCTATTCACCAAGTTTGTAAAGGCATTTAGCCAAAGTAGAGTAGCAAGTCCAAAGCGCTTTTTACGAAAAGCGTGTGTTCCAGCTACAAGACAGACAGCACACAAAAGAGCTGTGAAAAATCCAAAAATACTGCGCTCCATTAGACTTCCTTTCTCTTTCTATATTCGATGGTAAAATCATAGGCATTTTTCTCATCTTTGCTATAAGATTTGCTTGCAAGAGTCTCAAAAACAGTCAAATCAAAATCTTCCGGGAAATAAGTATCCCCTTCAACTTGAGCATGAATTTGTGTCACAATAATCTCATCGAGATAAGGTTCAAAAAGCTGAAAAATCTGCTTGCCACCAAGGATATAGAGATTCTTATCCTGATGATGATACCAGTCTAAAACCTGCTCAACATTTTGGAAAACCAGAGCCCCCTCAATTGACTCTTCGGGATTGCGCGTCAAAATTAGGGTCTCACGTCCTGGAAGCAATCGTCGCCCCATTCCATCAAAGGTTACACGTCCCATTAAAATGGCATGATTCAAGGTTGTTTCTTTGAAATGTTTTAACTCTGCTGGCAAATGCCATGGCAAGCGATCCTCTTTTCCGATTACACCCTTTTCATCTTGAGCCCAAATGGCTACGATTTTCTTTGTCATGCTTTCATCCTTTTCATTGATAGTTCTATTTTATCAAAAATCTTCAAAAAAGACTGTTTTGGAATGCCCTCCTGAATAGAAAAAATCCGTAGAAAACTTCTACGGATTTTTAGAAAAATACAGTACCTTACAAACCAGGTGCTTGTCCTAATTCTGCTGCAATCATCCAGACTGTTTTTTCAAGATCTGCCTTAGCACCAACGAAGATATCGTTTGTTACATCATCACCTTCTTCATCAGTAACATCCAATGCTTTTTGGAAAAGTGTGATGAGGTAACGATAAATAGATAGAACACGCTCTAAACTTTCTTCTACGTTACGGAATTCTCCAACTTCTTCTTCGATTTCACTGTGTTGAAGGAATTCTGTCAAAGTAGAATATGGTTTGCCACCGAGTGTAATCAAGCGTTCGCTGATTTCATCTAGGTAACCATCAAGGCTATCCATGTATTCATCCATCTTAGGATGCCATACCATAAAGCCACGTCCACGCATGTACCAGTGTACTTGGTGTAGAGCGATATGGGCTACATACAAATCTGCTACTGCTTGATTCAAAACTTCCTTTGTATTTACTAGCGCTTCTGCCGCTGGTTTAGTTAATGTTGCTACATCTTTTACTGCTTCTTTTTTCAATTCTACCATTTTTTTCACCTCATTATTATTTTTTGTAACCATCTTTATTGATTACTACCTCAGTATACTACTCCTAGTATACAAAAGCAAGGAAATTAACCCATATTAAAAAAGTTGTAATTGACTGATAATTTAAGAAAATGTGCAGATGTTTTTTTAGTTATTTTCGCTGTTTTTATTAGAGAATTGACTTTGATAAAGGTCATAATAGAAACCTTTTGCAGCTAAGAGACTTTCATGATTTCCTTGTTCGATAATCTGCCCATCTTTCAGCACTAAAATTTTGTCAGCTTCCTGAATAGTCGAAAGTCGATGGGCGATAACAAAACTTGTTCTCCCCTTCATCAAACGTTTCATGGCCTTTTGAATCAAGAGTTCTAAACGAGTATCGACTGATGAGGTCGCTTCGTCCAAAATTAAGATTTTTGGATCAGCCAAGAGAGCACGCGCGATAGTTAACAACTGCTTCTGACCAAGAGAAATATTACTTGACTCTTGGTTCATTTCCATGTTGTAGCCACCAGGAAGGGTGCGGATAAAGTGGTCAACATTAGCCGCCTTAGCCGCTTCAACGATTTCCTCATCCGTTGCCTCAAGATTTCCAAAGCGAAGATTTTCCTTGATACTGCCTTCATAGAGCCAGGCATCCTGTAGGACCATCCCAAACTGACGACGGTAGTCCTGACGAGACAGGTCACGAATATCTTGCCCATCCACTAAAATGGCACCAGCTGTCACATCGTAAAAACGCATAAGAAGGTTAATCAAGGTTGTTTTACCTGCTCCAGTAGGTCCTACGATAGCCACCATCTCTCCAGGTTTAACATCTAGGTTGAAATTGCGAATCAATGGTTTGTTTTCCACGTATTGGAAATCGACATTCTTGAAGCTAACTTGACCTGTCAATAGTGCTAGTTCTTTCACTTCAGCAGCTTGGACTTCTTCTTGTTCATCCAAAACTTCAAAGACACGGTCAAGCGAAGACTTGGCACTTTGCATTTGTCCCGCTAATTGAGTGATATTTTGAATCGGTTGACTGACCTGCCACACATACTGAACGAAAGCTTGCATATTACCAATCGTTAAGCGTCCTGCAATAACCTGCAAACCACCTAATACTGCAACAATTAAGTAAGTTAAATCAGACACGATATGAAGGGCAGGCATCATCAAACCTGATATAAAACTTGCCTTGAATCCAATCTGTTGCAATTCATCCGTAATCTTTTCAAATCTCTCTTGAGATTTCTCTTCACGTCCGAAAAGTTTAAGAACATTGAAACCAGTCAAGCTTTCCTGTACAAATCCATTCATTTGTCCCAGAATGGCTGCTTGCTGTTTAAAGTATGGTTGCGAACGATTCAGAATCGTTTTAGCCCCAAAATAAGTTATCGGAATCGACAATATAACAATGATAGCCAACTGAAGATTTAGATAGAGCACCATTCCCATAACAAAAAGAATGGAAAAGACTGCATTGACGATTTGTAAGAAAGATTGTTGTAGAGCGTTTGAAACAGTTTCAACATCACTTGTGAAACGACCTAACAAATCTCCAAACTGGTGCTTGTCAAAGTAGGACACAGGGATGCGGTTGATTTTTTCGCTCATTTCATTTCGCAAATCCTGTATCATGGACTGCACCGCATTGGTCATGAAGTAGTTTGAGTAATAAGACCCCAACTCATAAAAAAGACCACGCAAGAGATAGATCGCCAGAATCACTGCGATATAGCTGGTATTAATCCCTGCTCCTGCAACACCATTTGCCATGGCAAGAAGATTGCTGGTTAACTCTGTAATAGCAAGTCCCAATACGAAAGGCTCAATAACACTCATAATGACGCTGACTATTTTCAAGAAGACTGCAAAGAAAACAGAGAAACGGTAGGCTTTTAAATAGCTCCATAGACGAGCTAAACTAGATTGATTTTTCATCCTTTACCTCCTATTCTTCTGTTAGAGACGCATTTTTTAGTTGCGACTCAGCAATTTCTCGATAGATGTCATTAGTTTCCATCAATTCCTCATGACGACCACGACCAACGATTTCCCCCTTATCAAGGACGATAATCTGGTTAGCATCCATGATGGTTCCAACACGTTGCGCAACAATCAATACTGTTGCGTCTTGAGTCACTTCTTTGAGACGACGGCGCAAGATTGCATCTGTACGGTAGTCCAAGGCCGAGAATGAATCATCAAAGATGTAGATGTCTGGTCCCTTGATGACAGCTCGGGCGATCGATAAACGTTGCTTCTGACCACCTGATAGGTTGCTTCCTCCTTCAGCTAGATGGGTTGCAAAACCTTCTTCTCGACTTTCGATAAAGTCTTTGGCTTGGGCTACATCAGCTGCTTGGTGCAAATCCTCATGACTGGCATCTTCTTTCCCGTAACGGAGATTATCTGCAATCGTTCCAGTGAAAAGCAAGGCCTTCTGTGGAATAAAACCAATCTTCTGACGGAGTGATTTGAGTCGATAATCTCGAACATCAACACCATCGACCTTAA
The DNA here is from genome assembly GCF_040888305.1 of Streptococcus fermentans. Classification (NCBI taxonomy): domain Bacteria; kingdom Bacillati; phylum Bacillota; class Bacilli; order Lactobacillales; family Streptococcaceae; genus Streptococcus; species Streptococcus fermentans. The sequence goes on from NZ_JBFNFG010000008.1 coordinate 89,148, forward strand.
TTTTCCCCAGAGTAACATCGTAGAAACGTGGAATTAACTGAACCAGAGTAGACTTACCTGACCCAGTCGAACCGATAAAAGCAAGGGTTTCTCCCGGTTTAGCAGTAAAGGAAATATTATGCAAAACAGGGCTTTCTGTTTCCCCAGGATAGGCAAAGGTCACATTATCAAATTCTAAGTAACCATGTGTTTCTGTTTCTTGAATTCCGTCCTCATTTGGATCAATGGAAATCGGCATATCCATGATTTCCTTCAAGCGTTCACTGGATACGGCCGTTCTAGGGTACATGGTAAAGAGGTTTGACAAGAATAGGAAGGACAAGAGAGCGTGGAAACTATACTCGATAAAGGCCACCAAATCCCCAATCTGCAAACTTCCCTGTTTGAGAGGATCCAAAGCAAACCAAACGATAGCTACAATCATAGCGATAATGATTTGCACAAAAAGCGGCTCTGTCAAACCAGTCAATTTGAACAAGCGATTGGAATTGTCCGCATAGATTGCATTTTTCTCTTCAAAACGTTTTTCTTGGAAATCTTCACGAGCAAAGGCACGAATCACTCGCAAGCCCATCAAATTTTCACGGACATATTGGTTTATCTTGTCCAGTGTTCTCTGTTGTTTTTCAGATAAGGGGCGCGTTTTCACTGCCACATAAAGGACTACTACAGCTAGAAAAGGAACGGAAAAAGCGACAATCCAGGCTAGTGAGGGGCTAGTTAAGAAAATCATGAGAATACTCGACAGCATCATCATGGGAGTGATAACACCCAACTTAAGCGTCTGCTCTGCAAATTGCATAAGGACAAAGGCATCACTGGTAATACGAGTAACTAGTGAAGAAACACCAATCTGTTCATATTCATGATGAGAATACTCTTGTAGTTTGGCATAGACATCGTTGCGCATGTCCTTAACCATATTGGTCGTCAACTTACTAGCAGCATAGGATAGGATAATCCGTCCAAATGTTCCCAAGACGATAATAACCAACATGATGATGGCCCAAAAATAGAGTTTATCCTGGTCACCTTGGTTTATTCCCTGGTCAATCATGCGGGCTAAAACTGTTGGTAAACCTAGATTGACAATGACAAAGAAAATTGCCCCGAGAAAGTCTAACACTAACCACTTGGGATAGCGTTTGAGATAAGACCAAATATAAAGCATAATTCTCCTTTCTTTTTCTTCTAAAATGCAGAAAAGAGCGTGCTTTCGCACGCCATTTTACTAAAAAGAAGACAGGCAGCCAAAACCTCGAGAGAGGGAACTGTCTGTCTCAGATATTTAAAGACTATTTTACAAAGTCAAGCAATGCCAAGAAGCTTTCTGGATCAAGGGATGCACCACCAACAAGAGCTCCGTCAACGTCTGGACAAGCCATGTATTCAGCAACGTTTTCAGGTTTAACTGAACCACCGTATTGAACACGTACTTTGTCAGCTACTTCTTGACCGAAGTCAGCAGCTACAACGTCACGAACAACTTTACACATTTTTTGTGCGTCGTCTTGTGAAGCTGATTTACCAGTACCGATAGCCCAGATTGGCTCATAAGCGATAACTGATGAAGCTACTTGTTCTGCAGTCAATCCAGCAAGAGCAGCTGAAACTTGAGCACCTACGAATTCTGCTGCTTTACCAGCTTCGTAAGTTTCAAGTGACTCACCACAACAGATGATTGGAAGCATGCCGTTAGCAAAGATTGCTTTTGCTTTTTTGTTGATGTCTTCGTCTGTTTCGTGGAAGTAGTCACGACGTTCTGAGTGACCGATAACAACGTAGTCAGTACCGATTTCTTTCAAAACTTGTGGGCTAGTTTCACCAGTGAAAGCACCAGCATTTTCAAAGTAGCAGTTTTGAGCAGCAACTTTAAGGTTTGAACCTTTAGCAGCAGCAAGTACAGTAGTCAAATCAACTGCAGGAGCTGCGATACCTGCTTCAACAAGGTCTGATGAAGGAAGTTTTGATGCTACAGCTTCAACGAATGCTTTTGCTTCTTCTGGGTTTTTGTTCATTTTCCAGTTACCAGCAATAAATGGTTTACGTGACATTTCACATACCTCTTTTTTCATTTTATTTTCTACTTATTTTATCATATTTATAGATAGCTTGCAAATCTTACTCTGTAACTAGAAGTCTTCTTTTCAAAAACTTTCCAGTCGCCATTTCTATTTGAAAGCTGGCTTGCGCCTCGTTAATTTGACCACTGCTTCTGTTCTAGCCGTGTGTGGAAACATGTCAACGGACTGGATATAATGCAGGTCATAAACCTCTAGCAATCGGACTAAATCACGCGCCAAGGTAGACACATTACAGGATACATAAACCATCTTTTCAGGAGCGTATTTGACAATGGTATCCAAGAGCTTATCATCTAAACCTGTACGCGGCGGGTCTACTATCAAAGCATCTGCACGATAGCCTTCCTTGTACCAACGAGGAATAATTTCTTCTGCAGTCCCTGCTTCATAGTGAGTATTGGTATAACCCATACGCTTAGCATTTTCTTTGGCATCCTCAATAGCTTCTGGGATAATATCCATCCCTCTCAAACTTTTGACTTTTTTAGCAAAAGCAAAACCAATGGTCCCAACACCACAATAGGCATCAATCAGATGGTCATTCTCAGTCACATCCAAGGCCTTAACCGCTTCACTATAGAGAATTTCAGTCTGTTCAGGATTAAGCTGATAGAAAGCTCGAGGTGAAAGAGAGAATTCATAATCTAGAACACCTTCGCGTATACTATCTTGACCCCAAATAATCTCTGTCTTGTCCCCATAAATCTCAGAAGTTTTGGCAGTATTGGTATTGACTGCGACAGTCACTACTTCAGGATAATCCTTGACTAGGTCTTTCACAAATTGAGTCAAATTCAATTGGCGATTGGTCACAATGATAATCTGAACTTGCCCAGTTTTCCGTGCTCGACGAACCATGATGGTCCGAACTCCAAGAATTTTCCGTTCATCTGTAATCGGAATTTGATGATAGGTCAAGAGTTCAGCAATGCGATTGGCAATAGATTGCGTTTCCTTGTCTTGAACAAGACAGTCCTTTAACTCGACCAAATAATGGGAATTCTGAGCATACAAACCTGCCTTGACTTGACCTTTAAACTTTCGTGTTTGAAATTGCAGTTTAGCCCTATAATACTTTGGTTTCTGCATGCCAATGGTTGGTCTGATTTCAAAGTTTTCATAGCCAGCAGGGGCAAATTTTTTTAGAGCTTGATGAAGAAGATCTGTCTTGAATTCTAGCTGCTTATCATAATGTAGGTGCATGATCTGACAACCTCCACACTCATTATAAATGGTACAGTCTGGAACCACTCGAAACTTAGATTTTTTATTGACCTCAAGCAGTTTAGCCTCAACGTAGTTACGCTTAACCGAAGTCACCTGACAATAGATATCTTCTCCCTTGAGGGCACCTGGAACAAAAACGAGGGTTTTCTGGAAAAAACCAATTCCTTCTCCGTTAATCCCCATGCGCTTGATTTTTAATGGAATTTTTTGTTTGACTTTTAGATTCATAAGTCTATTATACCACGTAGTTTCTCAATGGTTAAGAATATGTTACAATAAAACCATGAATACAAAGATATCTTTTTCCTCATTGGATTTTCCTGAGCAATTACGAACTTATATAGAGGGGACAAGCCTTTCTGACAGCTCTTCTCATTCAGGCGCAAGGGTCCTTTATCTTGACTCAGGTTACTATTTAAAAATTGATCAAAAAGGAAGATTAGAGCGAGAAGCTAGCATTGCAAGGTGGTTTCAAACCAAAGGACTGGGAACTCCAGTCATCTACTATCTATCTACAGATAAAGACTACCTCCTGACTAAAGAGGCTATTGGTCATGATGCTCTCGCTTTTTTAGATCAGCCAGAAAAAATCTGCCGAACAATGGCAGAGGCTCTTAAAAAGCTTCACAGCTTAAACCCACACAATTTTCCATCAGAAAATCATTTACAGACCTATAAAGACAGAGCCTTTAAAAACTATGAAAAAGGGGAGTTCTATGCCAAGGCGCTCCTAGCCCAATTCCAGATTAGCAGTCGCGAAGAGGCCTTCCAACTCATCCAAGAACAAGGGCACCTTTTAAAGACAGATGCCTTCATTCACGGGGACGCCTGTCTACCGAACTTTATTCTAAAAGATGCTAGCCATTTCTCTTGCTTCATTGATCTTGGTTTGGCTGATTTTAGTGATCGGCATATCGATCTCTTTTGGGCAATTTGGTCCCTCAATTACAACTTAAAAGATCCCAAATATGCTGAACTATTTCTCGACTATTACGAGAGAGAGCTGGTTGATAGCAACAAACTTCGACTCGTTGCTGCCTTTGAAGCATTTGGGTAAAAGGAAAATATGAAAATCACAAAACTTGAAAAGAAAAAAAGACTCTATCTGCTCGAACTTGATAGCGACCAAACCTGCTACATTACCGAGGATACCATTGTTCGCTTTATGTTAACAAAAGGGAAAGAAATCTCAGCTGAGGAACTAACTGAGATTAAATCCTTTGCGCAATTTTCCTACAGTAAAAATCTAGCTCTCTACCACTTATCCTTCAAGGCCCGTACTGAAAAAGAAGTTAGAGATTATCTTGCCAAACATGAAATTGATGAGAAAATCATTCCCAAAGTCATTCAGTCTCTAAAGAATGACAACTGGATCAATGACCGCCAATATGCACAAGCTATCATCAATTCCAATCAGCTTTCAGGAGATAAGGGAAGCTATATGCTGATGCAGAAGATTTCTCAAAAAGGGGTTGCTAAGTCTATCATCCAAGAAGTCTTACAAGAATTTGATATGGCGGAAGTCGCAGAGCGTACAGCTGAAAAACTACTGAAAAAATACCAAGGGAAATTACCTGCCCGCGCCTTACAGGACAAGATTATCCAAAATCTGACCAACAAAGGGTTTTCCTACTCAGAAGCCAAGGCTGCCTTTGATCAACTAGATAACCAGGTCGATGAAGAAACTGTTCAGGAGCTAATTTTTAAAGAATTGGATAAGCAATACCCAAAATACTCACGAAAGTATGAAGGATACGAACTGAAACAACGTTTGACCCAAGTTTTAGCTAGAAAAGGTTATGATTTTTCGGATATAGCCAGCGCTCTCCGAGAATATCTTTAATTTTTTCATAAAAAAACTAAGAACTTTAAACAAAAATGTGATACAATAGTAAACGATAAACTTATAAATTGTAGAAAGTTGGTTAGTTATGAAACTTCCAAAAGAAGGCGACTTTATTACAATTCAAAGTTATAAGCATGATGGAAGTCTCCACCGTACTTGGCGGGACACCATGGTACTAAAAACAACAGAGAACGCTATTATCGGCGTCAACGACCACACACTTGTTACCGAAAGTGACGGTCGTCGTTGGGTAACTCGAGAACCGGCTATTGTTTACTTTCACAAGAAATATTGGTTTAATATTATCGCTATGATTCGTGAAAATGGTATCTCCTACTACTGCAATATGGCAAGCCCTTACTATCTGGATGAAGAAGCTTTAAAATACATTGACTATGATTTGGATGTTAAAGTTTTTACAGATGGTGAGAAACGCCTCTTGGACGTTGAGGAGTATGAACGACACAAGCGAAAAATGAAATATTCTTCTGATCTAGACTATATTCTGAAAGAGCATGTTAAGATTCTTGTTGATTGGATTAACAATGAGCGAGGTCCTTTCTCAGAAGCCTATGTCAACATTTGGTACAAACGCTACGTAGAACTAAAGAATCGGTAAAGTTGTCAGAGGTCAGGATTAAAATCCTGACCTCGTTTTTTGATTTTCAACAAGCCTTTGAGTAGCGACTAATTGAACTGTTTATCAGCCTTCTAAATTTCAAAAAGCTCCTTTAAGCAAAACTTCATTTTTATCCACAAATCTTAAGTCTCAACTGATTTTTGAAGTCTCGCAAGACACGGACTAGGAATTCATTGATCGGTCCATCGACTTCTCTCCATCACCTTTTCCTAGCAAAAAACGGCTCTTTGTCAACTGTAGTGGGTTGAATAAAAGCTAACATCTG
>NZ_JBFNFG010000009.1:0-86971 GCF_040888305.1 Streptococcus fermentans
GACCATATGAACAATATACTAGAAGCTACACTACAAATCAAAGATGCACACAATGAAGGTGTTACATTCCATTTCTTAGAGAATATTAAAGAAGTATTGCGTGATGAGAGTGGGAAAGTAACTGGTGTAAAGGTTATTACAATGGAACTTGGTGAATCAGATGAAAGTGGAAGAAGATCAACGCATGAAGTGGCAGGTAGTGAACATATTATTCCATGTGACCTTGTCGTTGCAGCAATTGAACAAAAGTATACTTTAGTGTTCTAGATGAAAGGTAAAAATTTGACTTTCGGTCAACATCAGAAAACAATAGAAATAAATAATAACAGGTGATGCATATTTAGGTCCTCAATCTATCGCAACCGCAATTAAAGGCGGGCGAGAAGTTGCGACAGAAGTACATGAATCGTTTAAAGAAAACACATAAATAACTTGTGGTGCCTTTCGTTTTTTTACTGGGAAAATTAAGGAACTATAGTTATAAATCCTTAAAGATATTAATATATTAACATGCGTATATTTATGGGAAGAAGGTTATGTCATCTATAGTTGTACTTCTGACGATAAGGTTGTTCGTGTACCAAAGGAAATTAAAGGTAAACCTGTTATCGCAATTGGAGAACGTGGTCTTGCGAACTTGAAACATTGTGAGGCAATCGTTTTACCAGATACAGTACGATATATTGGAAAAGGTGCGTTTACGATTGACAATAAGTTAAAGTATGTCCACTTTGGTAAGTCAATAGAAACAGTAGAAGATGATGTTTTCAACTCTGACAGTTCATTAGAATCAGTTGTATTCCCAGAAGGAACAAAGAGTATTGGAACATTAGTATTCTGGGGGACATCATCAATTAAATCTATTACAATTCCAGCAAGTGTAACAGAAATTACAGAATACTTCTATTTTGTGGATAACTGTAACCCAGATGTAGAAATCCATACACCTAAGGGATCAAAGGCAGAAGAAGTAGCTAAAGCAATGCAACTTAAAGTAGTAAATGACTAAAGGGGAATAGTATGAACAAAAAATTACTATCAGGCTTAGGGACTGACCCCAAAAAGTGAGAATTTAATAAAAACACCCTAGGGCTACCGTCTTCGGTATCCAACCGGAGACAGGTAGTCCAATTTTTGTTGGATTCTTTTTTCATTAGGTTCTTCATCAACACTATTTGACAAAGAGCCAAAAGAATCAGGTGATAAACCTGATTCTTTTTTTGTTTGTAAATTCTCACCGAGATTACATGATACCGAAGAAACGAGCTGCGATACCAACTACAAAGAGGGCAAGAATGATTGTGATTGGAGATACTTTTTTCTTAAGCAACCACATGCAAAGGAAAGTAAGGAGAAGTCCCATCAATCCTGGGATCAATGAGTTCAACTGTCCTTGAAGGGTTTGTGGTTGAACGCTATCCAAGCTCAATCCGCTAAGTGCTTGGCCGAGGATTCCCTTCAATTCTCCACCTGTAACAGGACCTTCTGGGAAGACGATGTAGGCACCTTCTGACAATTGTTTACCCGGAAGGTTGATAGTGAAGTTGATTGACACCCAACGTTGTACAAGAACGGCAAGGATGAACATACCAAGGATAGAAGCTCCTTTAGTGATGTCTTTCAAGATACCACCTGACATGTCTTTAGTGATTTCAGATCCAGCCTTGTAACCAAACTCTTGTGTATACCAAAGGAAAGACATACGGATTGCATTCCATCCAAAGAAGAAGAGAAGTGGTCCGACGATATTACCAGTCGCAGCAAGTGATGCACCAAGGGCACCGAGGATAGGACGTACTGTAAACCAGAAGACTGGGTCACCGATACCAGCAAGAGGTCCCATCATACCAATCTTAACACCTTGGATAGCAGCGTCATCGATATCAGTACCGTTTGCGCGTTCTTCTTCAAGTGCAAGAGTAACCCCCATGATTGGAGCAGCTACGTATGGGTGAGTGTTGAAGAACTCAAGGTGACGTTCAAGAGCAGCAGCTTGGTCTTCTTTTTTAGTGTAAAGTTTCTTGATAGCTGGGATCAAAGAGTAAGCCCAACCCAAGTTTTGCATACGTTCGTAGTTCCAAGAACCTTGAAGGAATTGTGAACGCCACCAAACTTTTTGGCGATCTGATTTTGATAATTGAATTTTTTCAGCCATGATTGTTCCCCTTTCTAGTAGTCTTCTAGGATATCACCGATTGGATCGTTAGAAGTTGCAGCTTCTCCTCCTCCGTTTCCACCTTGTTTAGAAAGGTTGAGGTAGATGAAGGCAAGGGCAACACCGATGACACCAAGGGCAATCAAAGTCAATTGAGAGATTGCTGCAAGAGCAAAACCGATAGCGAAGAATGGCCATACTTCACGAGTAGCCATCATGTTGATAACCAATGCGTAACCAACGGCAACGACCATAGCACCACCGACAGCCATACCACCTTTAAGCCATTCTGGCATAAGGTTCAATACGCTTTGAACGGCTTCAGTTGGCATTGCAAGCAAGAGTGCAGCTGGGATAGCAATACGTAGACCTTGAAGAGCGAGGGCAAAGTAGTGAGCGCGTTCAACAGCTGTAATGTTTCCTTCTTTAGCAGCAGCGTCAGCAGTGTGAACCAAACCAACTGAGATTGTACGAACAATCATAGTCAAGAAAAGTCCAGCTACGGCAAGAGGTATTGCAGTAGCAGTTGCGACTGCGATACCTTCAGTAGTAAAGTTACCACCTTTAATCATGATGATTGCAGCGGCAACAGAGGCAAGGGCAGCGTCAGGAGCAACGGCAGCACCGATGTTTGCCCAACCAAGGGCGATCATTTGAAGTGATCCACCAAGCATAACCCCTGCTTCAAGGTTACCTGTGACAAGACCGATAAGGGTACATGCGACGATTGGTTGATGGAATTGGAATTGGTCGAGGATACCTTCAAGACCTGCGAAGAAGGCAACAACTACAACCAAGATAGCAGAAATGAATGAAATATCTGACATGGTTTTATTCCTTTTCTATTTAATGTTAATTATTGAACGTTAGCTTTGCTAATCAAGTCAAACAAATCTTTTTTAGTGTCGTTTGGTACTTTACGTACATCAAATTCAACGCCAAGGTCGCGCATTTTTTCAAATGTAGCAACGTCGTCTTTGTCCATAGACAATACATTGTTGACCATTGTTTTACCAGTTGAGTGAGCCATTGATCCAACGTTAAGAGTCTTGATTGGCACACCGCCTTCGATAGCACGAAGGGCATCTTGAGGTGTTTCAAACAAGATGAGGGCGTGTGTCTCACCAAAACGAGGGTCTTTTGCGACCTCAATCAATTTTTGGATTGGAACAACGTTAGCCTTCACTCCGTTAGGAGCCGCTTGTTTGATCAATTCTTTACGAAGGTCGTCGTTAGCTACGTTATCTGAAGCAACGATGATACGGTTAGCTTTTGAATCTGGTGTCCAAGCAGTTGCGACTTGTCCATGAAGAAGACGTGTATCAAGACGTGCAAGATTGATTTTCAATTTACCGTCTCCGATAACAGTTCCTTCTGGAATAGCAGCTTGGGCTACAGGAGCAGCTGCAGCAGTTGCAACTTCCTCAGCTGGATTTAGCTCTTCTGGAAGAGCCTTGATGCCATCTTTGGCTTCTTTAATGATGTTCGCAGCGACTTTGTCTACTCCAGCATTAGCATCCATAAGGCGCTCTGTGTAGGCTTGAATCAACATCGGCAAGTTAAGTCCTGTGATGATGGCAAATTTACGCTCAGGATTTTCTCCCATTACGCGGCTAGCTTGGTTAAATGGAGATCCACTCCAAAGGTCAGCCAAGACTAGAACCTCATCTTCTGCGTCAAATGCAGCCACAGCATTGTTGAATTTGGCGTATAAATCATCTGGACCTTCGTTTGGCATAAAGGTTACAACTTGAACCTTTTCTTGTTCACCAAAGATCATAGATCCTGACTGATGAATACCCGCGGCAAATTCACCGTGGCTCGCAATAATGATTCCGATACTCATTATTGTCATTCCTCCTTATAAAATGTTTGACTTGTAGTTTAAGAAAACTTTAAGACTCCTTAAGTATAAATCGTTTTCAGAAAAAATGCAACTAATTATAATAAAGAGTGAAAAAAATCTCAAAGCCTTATCTTTACAAATATTGATATATAAACATTTTTATAAAATCGTCTATAAAATGGTAAAAAAATTTAATATAAAAAAGAGGAGGGACTAGGAAGTTTACGTCAGTAGTGCTCTTGGGCGTCTAAAAAATGCCCCAAGTCCAATTAGTTGTCGTGTCAAAATTTTATTACAAAAAAACGAGGTGGGATTTTCTGTCCCGACCTCGTTTTGGCATTTATTATTTATCTTAGTGAGTAAAGTCTAGAACCATACGACCTTGGATGGTTCCAGCAGCCATTTCATCAAAGACAGCAATGGCATCTTCGACAGGGCGTTTTTGAACGACTGGAACAACGAGACCTTCTGCACCAAATTGGAAGGCTTCTTCCAAATCTTTACGTGTTCCAACAAGGGAACCGATGACTTGGATACCGTCAAGAACTGTTTTGACGATGCTAAGGTCCATCATTTCGGATGGGAGACCAACAGCAACTACTCGACCTCCTGCACGAACAGAATCAACTGCTTGGTTAAAGGCAACTTTTGATACAGCTGTTACGACAGCTGAGTGAGCACCACCGTTTGTCTTTTCTTTGATAAGGCCTGGGACATCTTCGACTTCAAGACCGTTAATCACGATATCTGCACCAACTTCTTTAGCTAGGGCAAGTTTATCGTTGTTAATATCTACTGCGATAACGTGAGCGTTGAATACTTTTTTAGCGTATTGGACAGCCAAGTTACCAAGACCTCCAGCACCATAGAGGACAACACATTGGCCTGGCTCAACTTTTGCTTCTTTGATAGCCTTGTAGGTGGTGACACCGGCACAAGTGATTGAAGAAGCTTGGGCTGGATCGAGACCTTCTGGAACTTTAACGGCATAATCTGCAGTTACGATACATTGTTCTGCCATACCACCATCAACTGAGTAGCCAGCATTTTTTACTGAACGGCAAAGAGTTTCGCGTCCAGTTGTACAGTATTCACACATACCACAGCCTTCAAAGAACCAAGCTACGCTGACGCGGTCGCCAACTTTTAGGCTCTTAACATCAGGAGCGATTTCTTTTACGATACCAATCCCTTCGTGACCGAGAACACGTCCTGGAACTTTTCCAAAGTCACCATGGGCAACGTGGAGGTCTGTGTGGCAAACACCACAGTACTCAACTTCAACAAGTGCTTCGCCAGTTTCGAGCGGACGGAGCACTTTTTCTTCAATAGCAACACCAGTGCTTTCTGGATTTACAACAACAGCTTTCATAGCTATCCTCCTTGGTTAGTAGTTGAGGTGCAGAGGAAAAGGGGCTTACCTTAAATCGTGATTCAAGTGAAGTCAAATTTGAACTGCCCTCTTATTTACTTATATGTGAAGTATATCACGATATTTACTATAGTACAATGGTTTTGAGGTAAAAAACCATGTAATCGCTTAACTGGTTGATAAGACTGTGAAAATTGAACAAGTAAGATTGATGCATTGGCGAGTAAATACCTATAAACGCTAGAAAAGTTGACTTTATATCGCCTCTTTAAGGTTTTCAGCAAATTTTCTGAGTTTCTTCTCGAGGGGATTTTGGTATAATATAGAAAGCAATTGATCTTTCTAGTAAGAGAATTTAGAGTGAGAGGTATCTATGTCCCCTTCTATTCAGTTATTAAAAAACCGTTATTTAAAAAATATAAAAGAAAATCCAGATCTCTATATTGGGATTGAGTTGGAGTTTCCTATCGTTCATGTAAATGGGCAAGCGACAGATATTGAAGTCAGTAAGGACTTGATGCGCTTTTTGGTGAATGCTCTCAATCTGGAAGTTGAAAAAGAGGACCAGGAAGGAAATCCGATTCAACTTGTAGAACCAAAAAGTCAGGATCGGATTCTGTTTGAGGTTTCCTACACGACCTTGGAGTTTGCCTTTGGCAGAGCCCAGAAAATCCAAGAGGTCCAAGGACGTTTTGAGACTTATATGAAGGTCATCCAAGAAAAGTTAGGCGAAAAGGATCATGCTATCCAGGGGTGGGGGATTCATCCAAACTGGAATCAGAATGACAATCAACCTGTGGCTTATCCACGTTACCAGATGTTGATGGATTACCTACATATGGGAAATCGCCAAGAGAGAGCTAATTTGCATGACTTCCCACAATATGGAGCCTTTATCTGTGGGAGTCAAGTTCAGTTGGATGTATCGACTGCTAACTACCTACGTGTCATCAATGCTTTCACTCAGATTGAGGCAGCCAAAGCTTTCTTATTTGCCAATTCTGAGTTTTCGGGAGCAGACTGGGATACTCAGATTTCACGAGATATCTTTTGGGAAGAATCCATGCATGGGATTTATCCAGAGAATGTCGGTGTCAATGCAAAACTCTTCAAAGATGAGGATGATTTCTTTGATTATCTCGACCACTCTGCGATTTTTACAGCAGAACGAGATGGGGAAACCTACTATTTTTCTCCGATTCGAGCTAGAGATTACCTAGCTACTGAGGAAGTTTCGGCCTATACTCTAAATGGAAAAGAAACTCTGCTTGTTCCTCATGAGAACGATTTTCAAACGCACCGTAGTTACCAATATCAAGACCTAACAACTCGAGGGACGGTTGAATTCCGTAGTGTTTGTACGCAACCTCTAGACCGAACCTTTGCTTCGGCAGCCTTTCATCTAGGTTTGTTGGTAAATCTAGACAAGCTTGAAACTTACCTAGAGACAGCTCCTTTCTTTGAGCACTTTGGTCGTGACTACAAGTCATTGAGACGCCAGTTTTCTCAGAAACAGCTTTTAGATGAGGAGACAGCTGGAATTGTTCAATTCTCAAAAGATTTGCTAGCTATAGCAGAGCAAGGTCTTGAAATGAGAGGTCAGCAAGAAACAACCTATTTAGAGCCTTTGAAAGAAAAATTGACTCTATAATTTTCTTATAAAGGAAGAATTTTCTGAAAAATCATGTTATAATGAATAAGACTATAGATAAAGGATAGAGATTTATGACATTAGTTTATCAATCAACGCGTGATGCGAAAAATACAGTAACAGCCAGCCAAGCGATTTTGCAAGGTTTGGCAACAGATGGAGGCTTATTTACTCCAGTTAGCTATCCAAAGGTAGATTTGGATTTTGAAACATTAAAGGACGCTTCATACCAGGAAGTAGCTAAGCTTGTCTTGTCAGCCTTCTTGGATGACTTTACAGATGAAGAGTTAGACCACTGTATCACCAATGCCTATGACAGTAAGTTTGATACTCCCACTATTGCTCCACTTGTGAAACTAAATGGCCAATACAACTTGGAACTTTTCCACGGTTCAACCATTGCCTTCAAAGACATGGCCTTGTCTATCTTGCCATACTTTATGACAACGGCAGCTAAGAAACATGGCTTGGAAAACAAGATTGTCATTTTGACAGCAACTTCTGGAGACACTGGAAAAGCTGCCATGGCAGGATTTGCGGATGTTCCTGGAACTGAAATTATCGTCTTTTATCCCAAAGATGGTGTCAGCAAGGTACAAGAGTTGCAAATGACCACTCAAACTGGGGACAATACTCATGTTATCGCCATCGATGGAAACTTTGACGATGCTCAAACCAACGTCAAGCATATGTTCAATGATGTGGCCCTTCGTGAAAAATTAGCAGCTAACAAGCTCCAGTTTTCATCAGCTAACTCTATGAACATTGGCCGTTTGGTGCCACAGATTGTCTATTATGTTTATGCCTACGCTCAGCTTGTTAAAACTGGCGAAATTAAGGCTGGTGACAAGGTCAACTTCACCGTTCCGACAGGAAACTTTGGTAATATCTTGGCTGCCTTTTACGCTAAGCAAATCGGTCTACCAGTTGGGAAACTGATCTGTGCTTCAAATGACAACAATGTTTTGACAGACTTCTTCAAAACTCGTGTCTATGACAAGAAGCGTGAGTTTAAGGTAACCACTAGTCCGTCTATGGATATCTTGGTATCTTCAAACTTGGAGCGTCTCATTTTCCACCTTTTAGAAAATGATGCTGAAGAGACAGCTGAACTCATGGATGCTTTGAACACTCAAGGTCAGTATGAGTTGATAGATTTTGATGCAGAGATTCTTGATCTTTTTGCGGCAGAGTATGCGACAGAAGCGGAAACCGCAGCAGAAATCAAGCGTGTCTACGAGTCAGATTCTTATATTGAGGATCCTCATACAGCGGTTGCTTCAGCAGTTTATAAAAAATACCAAGCAGCGACAGGTGATGCGACTAAGACTGTGATTGCGTCAACAGCTAGTCCATACAAATTCCCAGTCGTTGCAGTAGAAGCTGTGACAGGAAAATCAGGTCTTAGCGATTTTGAAGCCTTGGCTCAATTACACGAAATTTCAGGAGTAGCAGTGCCACCAGCAGTGGATGGCCTTGAAACAGCTCCAGTTCGTCACAAGACAACTGTTGCAGCATCAGAGATGCAGACTGCAGTAGAATCTTATCTAGGACTTTAAAACAGAGGAAGTAAACTCGGTTGGGAAACTAACTGAGTTTCTTTTCATCAGGAGGAAGGATTGTTTAAGAAATATAAAGACATTCTCAACATAGCTCTGCCAGCCATGGGTGAAAATTTTTTACAGATGCTCATGGGAATGGTGGATAGCTATCTGGTAGCCCATCTAGGTTTGATAGCCATTTCGGGTGTATCTGTAGCGGGCAATATTATCACCATTTACCAGGCAATTTTTATTGCTCTAGGAGCTGCGATTTCCAGTGTTATTTCCAAAAGTTTGGGGCAGAAGGACCAGTCTAGACTAGCCTACCATGTGACAGAAGCGCTCAAGATAACCCTGCTACTGAGTTTAGTTTTAGGGGGCTTGTCCATCTTTGCCGGTCAAGAGATGATTGGTCTTTTGGGGACAGAAGCGTCTGTGGCTGAGAGTGGTGGACTATACCTAGCTTTAGTTGGTGGGACAATCGTCCTCTTGGGCTTGATGACTAGTTTGGGTGCCTTGATTCGCGCCACCCATAATCCGCGCCTTCCCCTTTATGTGAGTCTTTTATCCAATGCCTTGAATATTGTCTTCTCAAGTATCGCTATTTTCATCCTTGATATGGGGATAGCTGGTGTAGCTTGGGGGACCATCCTATCTCGTTTAATCGGGGTTGTGATTTTGTGGTCAAAATTAAAACTTCCATATACGAGACCAAGCTTTGGACTGGATAAAGACTTGCTGACTCTGGCTTTGCCTGCAGCGGGAGAACGTCTCATGATGAGGGCTGGTGATGTAGTCATTATTGCCTTGGTTGTTTCCTTTGGGACGGAGGCCGTCGCAGGGAATGCTATTGGTGAAGTCTTGACTCAGTTTAATTACAT
Organism: Streptococcus fermentans; assembly: GCF_040888305.1. Lineage (NCBI taxonomy): Bacteria > Bacillati > Bacillota > Bacilli > Lactobacillales > Streptococcaceae > Streptococcus > Streptococcus fermentans. The sequence goes on from NZ_JBFNFG010000009.1 coordinate 9,447, forward strand.
GCCTGCCTTTGGTGTCGCTACGGCAACAGTTATGCAGGTAGCTCGAGCAGTTGGAGAAGATGATTGGGCAAGGGTAGACAACTTAAGTAAGCAAACTTTTTGGCTTTCTCTCTTTCTCATGTTGCCCTTAACACTTAGTATCTATGCTCTGGGAACGCCTCTAAGTCACCTCTACACCAGTGATCCTGCGGCCATTAAAGCCAGTGTTATGGTGACGCTGTTCTCTCTACTAGGGACTCCTATGACGACGGGAACAGTCATTTATACAGCTGTCTGGCAGGGTTTGGGGAATGCACGCCTCCCCTTTTATGCGACAAGTATCGGAATGTGGTGTATCCGTATCGGAACAGGGTATTTGATGGGAATTGTTCTTGGTTGGGGCTTGCCTGGTATCTGGGCAGGAACGCTTTTGGATAATGGTTTTCGCTGGTTCTTCCTGCGCTATCGTTATAAGCAATATATCTCTTTGAAAGGATGACATATGAAAAAAATTGGATTTATCTGGGATTTAGATGGGACTTTATTGGACTCTTATGAGGCTATCTTAGCAGGAATCGAAGAGACTTTTGCCCAGTTTGATATTCCTTATGATAAGGCTGAGGTTCGTGCCTTTATTCTAAAAACTTCCGTTCAAGATCTGTTGGAAAAGGTGGGAGAAGAAAGAGGCTTGGATGCTGATATGCTCAATCAGGTTCGTGCTCAGAGTTTGGCTGAGAAGAATGCTCAAGTTGTTCTGATGCCGGGGGCGCGTGAAATCTTAGCTTGGGCAGACCAGCAAGGAATTGAGCAGTTTGTTTATACCCATAAAGGGGATAATGCTTTTACAATTTTGGAAAATTTGGGTTTGGCCCACTATTTCACAGAAATTTTAACCAATCAAAGTGGCTTTTCTCGGAAGCCTAGTCCAGAAGCTGCGATCTATCTTCTAGATAAGTATGAACTAGATCCACAGCAAACTTATTATATCGGTGATCGGACTTTGGATATCGAATTTGCTCAAAATAGTGGGATTCAGAGTATCAATTTCCTTGCTTCACCTGTACCTTGTAATCAACAGATAGAGCATTTAGAAGACATTAGCTCGCTTTCCTTCTAGAATTTTCTTCAAGAAGAATGTGTCAGCCTGATGACAAGAAACTAACAAACTATTTCAAGTAATGTAATTTGTTACAACGAATGTACAGTTCTGTTAAATAGCCCCAAAAGGGCTTTTTTTCTATTTTCTTTGTGTTATGATAGACAGGTACTACATTTGAAAAGGAGTTTGATAGTATGAAGAAAAGAATTATTTTAGCATCAACAGTAGCCTTGTCCCTTGCCCCTGTATTGGCAACCCAAGCAGAAGAACTAGTATGGACAGCGCGTAGTGTTGAGCAAATTCAAAACGATGTTAGCAAGAGTGAGAATAAAACAAGCTATACGATTCAGTATGGTGATACCTTAAGTACCATTGCCGAAGCTTTGGGAGTGGATGTGACCGTTCTTGCTAACTTGAACAAGATCAGCAATATTGATTTGATCTTCCCTGAGACAGTCCTTACAACAACTGTAAATGAAAAAGAAGAAGTGACAGAGGTTGAAATTCAAACCCCTGATACAGTTCAAGGTGGCGAAGGCACAACTACAACAGCAGATTTGACAACCAACCAAGTCACTGTAGATGACCAAACTGTACAGGTTGAAGATTTAACTCAACCAGTTGCAGAAACAACTGTAGCTGAGCCAGTGGCAGAAGCAACAACAGAAGCTGTTACAGAAGTTGTAGCACCGGTAGAAGAGTCAGTAGTAGAAGCCACTACTGAAGTTGCAACACCAACGGAAGAATCTGCAGCAGAAACAACAACAGGAGCCGTTGCAGAAGTTTCAGCACCAGTAGAAGAGCCGGTAGCAGAAACACCTGTAGTGGAAGAAACAACTACAACAGAAGCACCAGTAGCAGAAACTGTAACAGAGACTCAATCAGCATCATCAACTTATCAAGCTGAAACAAGCCAAGGTTCATCATCGACTTATGCAGCACCAGCAGCACCTGATTATGCAAGTATTGCAGCTTCAAAATCAGAAAATGCAGGTCTTCAGCCACAAACAGCTGCCTTTAAAGAAGAAATTGCAAACTTGTTCGGCATCACATCATTTAGTGGTTACCGTCCAGGAGATAGTGGAGACCACGGAAAAGGTCTTGCCATTGACTTTATGGTTCCAGTAAGCTCAGCTCTTGGAGACCAAATTGCAGATTATGCTATCCAAAATATGGCTAGCCGTGGTATCAGCTACATCATCTGGAAACAACGTTTCTATGCACCATTCGATAGCAAATACGGACCAGCCTACACTTGGAATCCAATGCCAGACCGTGGTAGTATCACAGAAAACCACTATGACCACGTTCACGTATCTATGAATTAAGAATAATAAGAAGCTATACATTTAAAAGTGTAGCTTCTTTTTGTGTAAAATAGTATTGATAAGTGAAATAAAATCTAAAACATGTTAGAATGTAAGCGAATACAAAACTATACTAACGCTTTTAAGCATAGAGAGAAAGGATGAAGTGAATGACAAAACGATTAAAAACTCCATTTGAGAAAACAAGAGATGATTTTGAACAGGAATTTTGCGGAGAAATTGTTGAGCTCTTGATTTTTACCCTCCAAAATGTAAATGGGGCTGCTTCTTTAAAAGATGGTTGTCTCATGCCGTCCGTTCATTTTAAAGCTAGTGTCAATGTTGAAACTCAGGAGTTCTCTGAACGTGAGGGACGTTTGGAATGGCTCCTGACCCCAGAAGAATTTGAAGAAAAGCATTGGGGGTTTAGTTTTGAACCCTACAAAATTCATCGTATTAAATGTCAAAAACGCCCCTTAATGGAGCTAGAGCCTTATATGTCAGAAGTGGCTAACAACTGCTACCGCTTGCTGGAATACCTAGATGAGCAATCTACGGATGCTAGGTTAGAGACCTTGATTGAAAGCTATCAAAAACCTGTTATCATTCAAGACGCTATTGGAGAATTTACCTTAAACAGAGCTTATTCTTGGTTTGAGGGCTTCATCACTTATGAGGGCGTTAAGATTCATGCTATGTTTGATGCGGGTGCAGATGAAAGTCTTCCTCCAAGTTCTTTCGATGATTTAAAGAAATTTATGGGATCTTTCCAAGTTCAAGATGCTAAGATTAAAAACTATATCGTCAAAGAACTGTGGGAAACAGCTCAAGACTGGATTGATTCAGATGAAAATGATGTGGAGTTAACAGAAGAGTATTTTACCAACTCACTTTCCTTGAGTGAACTATCAATCAACGAAGATGGGGAATTGACTCTCTACTATGATGATAGCGAGGAAATTTTTGCAGGCCATGCCATCGAAGTTGTGATCGATAAAGAGGGTGAAATCCTTCGAGCAGATTTGGTAGGTTAGTGCTGGATTTTATCTAGGATATAAAAACATAGCCTTTTGGGATTGAAACCAAGAGGTTATTTTTTCGGAGTGAGCAAAATAGTTGCGTTTTTACTCTTTTTGCAATATACTTGACAAGTCAACTATTGATAGATCAAATATAAAAGAAAGGAAAAAATAAAAAATGCATGAATTACTGTACCAGCTCCATTTAACAGATCAGACCATCACTCAACTTTTTGAGAAACAATTGGGAATTAGTTTGACCCGCTATCAAATCCTGCAGTTTTTACTGCAACAGTCACCCTGTAACCAGATTGCCGTTCAGGAGAAGTTACAGATTGACCAGGCAGCCTTGACCCGTCATTTCAAGATACTGGAGTCAGAGGGTTATGTCAGTCGCAAGCGAAATCCAATCAATCGGCGAGAAGTCTTAGTTGAATTAACCCAAGAAGCCAAGAATCAACTCTTAGTCAGTCCGCCTAAACATCATTTGCGAGTGAAGGAACAGATGGAGAGCATCTTATCGACAGCCGAGCAGAAAGAGCTGACAGCTTTGTTGACAAAACTAGTCTCAGGTTTAGAAAAAATAGAATTTTAAGGAGAAAACGATGTCAATCATTACTACTATTTTAGCAACCCTTGTTGCCCTCGAACATTTTTATATCTTTTATTTGGAGAGTATAGCAACCCAATCAGATGCAACCAGCCGAGTCTTTAATATGGACAAGGAAGAATTAGGAAGGCCATCAGTAACCTCTCTTTTCAAGAATCAGGGAATTTACAATGCCTTGATTGGGGTATTTCTTATTTACGGAATTTATTTCTTACATAGCTTAGAAATCGTAACAATCTTTGTGTTGTTTGTCATAGGAGCAGCGACTTATGGTGCCTTAACAGCAGATAAAAAAATCATTCTAAAGCAAGGCGGACCAGCAATCCTAGCACTCTTGAGTATCCTTTTCTTAAAATAAAAACAACCAGCACTTTCCATATAAGGTGCTGGTTTTAATCATTCACATTAAACTTTTCTCCGCTTGATTTCGAGTAATCTTTGATAGAAGAAGAATTGACTACTATAGATATAAGGGAAAGAAGGGATGCTCGCAATTCCAAAGCTGATCCAGATAAGAAGATACCATGGTAGGAGTTGTAAATCCAGTACGAAGCGTTGGAACTTATAGCCTTTCATAAGGAAGCGACTGGTTTTGAGTACGCGACTTGGCTTGGCAATTCCAATTGCAAGGGTATCACATAGGAGCAACTCTACTTGGGAATAAGCGTAGTATTGCGGCAGATAGGCAATGGTTCCCAAAATCATCAGAAAGACGCTACCAAAGAAGTAAAGTGCAAAAGTAAGTAGGAAGTGTTCGATATCTGAATTGGTGACGTCGACAGCTGGAAATTCAGGGTGAAGTTCTACAAATTTACGAGCCATAGCACTGCTGTAAAAGAGCAAGTAAACTCCAAAAAGATTAGGGATGCTCCACAAAAAGAGATAGAAACGCTTGAGCAAGAGAGTCAGAAAGGTCTGGGTGAAGAAGCGATTGTCAAGTAAGGACAGACTATCTTTAAAAGAAAGCTCTATCTCGGAAATTCTGTAAAGATTAATGGTTGTAAAAAGAGCACCAGCTAGGATAATAGAACTTGTGAATCCAACTGCTAGAGGAAAGAGTGAGGACTGGATCAAGCTCATCAAAAAAGTAAAGAAGGATTGCTTAAGAATTCCCTCATCAAGTAGGGATAACGGACTTATGAAGCTGGATAGAATCAGGAAAATGCTTGGTAATAAAAAGACAAGCAATAAACGTGGATGTTCAGCTTGAAACTGTTTAGCTTGTTGACGAACTTCTTTTAAATCAATTTTTTGGTATTTCATTCTTTCATTATACCATAAATAGTACACGGCTTGCTAATCCTTTGAAAACAGTGGACTTCTAGCGTGTCAGGTAAAAGTGAATACGATATTGAATACGACTTTACTTTTAGCTGGAGCGGATGAAATCCATGAGCTGGTCAACGACTTCAACACGTTGATTATCATTGATATGAGTATACATATCAAGGGTGATTTGAACATTATTGTGACCGAGTCTATCCGAAATGATTTTGGCTGTAACACCAGCTTCAAACAGAAGAGAAGCATGTGTATGTCTAAACCCGTGAGGCGAAATTTTTTTAAGATCTTTATGTTTACAAAAGAATCTGCTAAGCTTCACTTTCATAGTTGCGGCTAAAAGCCATCCCCCTATATCATTCGTAAAAATATAATTCGAATCATGTTTGTAAGGCACACCAGCCTGGAAATATTCTTTTATTTGCTGTCGTTTCCAGAGTTTCAAAACATTCAGAGTTTCATCATCTAAGGTGATAACCCTCTTACTCCTTTTGGTTTTAGGATCCTGAACAGTTTGTTTTTTGTCAATTACAACAGCCGTGCGAGAAATACTTAACCGTTTATTTTCAAAGTCAACATCTGACCACATGAGGCCGATTGCTTCTCCAGTTCTCAATCCAGAAAAAGCGAGTAAGTGAAAAAAGGTATAGTCTACTGGCTTACAATTTGCTTTGTAAACTTTAAGGAACTCGGTTAGTTCCTGTTTGGTATAGTAGTTTTCTTTGCCCTTTAAGGGTTTATTTTTAGGCTTGATAATCTTGTCTAAGGGATTTGACTTAATGATATCAAGAGAAGCGGCATACTTGAAAATACGGCTGATGACAGAGTAGTAATTAGCATATAGGATATAGCGTTTACTTAACTTGATAGCAACCTTTTGACAATAAGCTACACTGATTTGCTGAATCTTCATATCTGTAAAATATGAGTCAATCATAACATTAAGTTTCTTCTTAGTGTTCTGATAAGTTGTTGGTTTTACAGTGCTCTTGTAGCTTTCAAGCCATAGCTCAGCAACTTCAGCGAAAGTAGGAGTCTGAAAATCATCATTGTTTGAAAAACCATTCTCTTCAACATCTAAGAGAAGATCACGCTCAGCAGTCTTAGCTTCTTTGATGGTTTTAAAACCACGGCGTGTTGTGCGTTTTTCTTTTCCAGTTGCAGGGTCTATGCCTAGGTATGTTTGAAAGAGATATCTAGTCTCTCCTTTTTTGGTAATGTATTTTTTTATCATAAAATGTCCTTTCTTTTCGATTGCTTGCCCGCATAGTTGAAAAGGTGTAGAACTTATGATAAACTATAGTTGTATTTTTTTATCATCTTTTCCATTGCTTGTCACATGGAAACTTGAATCCTCACACTCAAAGTTTGGCGACGGCGAGTGTGGGGACTTTTTTTATTTTTTCAAGACCTTCAATTTAATTCGTATCTTGAATGAATCTTTAACTGTACGAAGTCGGCCACTATCCGGATTAATATCTTTGTAATCACCTCCGTAAATTTCAGCATTTTTAATAACTTCATTATTTGAATCTGTTGTTAATCTTAATACTTTTCTATTTTTTGACTTAGTGACATAGCCTAAGTGATAACCTCGAACCACAATTTTAACTGCATTAGGGTCAAATTTATTATCAAATTCAGGGATAAACTCTACATCTGGAATCTCAAAAGGCAAGTATTTATAAAACCTTTCCTCAAAAATTAATTCTTCCTTAATTTCTTTAGAAGTGTATCCTAAATACGGAGGATCATTTGATTCTCTTATAAGCTCTTGACATAAATCTGAGAAAGCTTCTTGGCGATAGGACATCCCTTTCACTTTCAGAACAACACCATAAATAGTTCTTTCATCAATCTCTTCTTGTTTTAATCTATTTTCTACTCGAACAGACAATAGATTATTCAGTTCTTCAATTTCATCCTCTAGATGATCGGTGATAGATTGTCTAGGATAAATACCAATCAAAATGAGCAGAGCTAAAATACAGATAATAAAAGATAAAATTGTTAGAAGTAGATTCCCAACCATACAAAGCAGAAAAACAGAAATTAAGATCAGGAAAACCCAAAAGATTATCAAAGCTCTTTGATTTTCAAGTTTACTAATTTTTTGTCTGTGTTCGTCTATTAGTACTTTGATTTCATTTTCAGTAAGAGTAGTAGACATATAATCACCTGGACTTTAATTTTCAGTTGGCATGAAATTTCCGACGACTTTTCCGATGATGCGTGGGTCTTCTTCCCAGCGGGCGAACTTATCATCATATTTGTCATTTAGAGAGACGAGGCGGAGTCCATCTTTTTCTTTGTAGACTTTCTTGATATAGCTTTGGCCGTCCCAATCTACAGCATAAATGGCACCGTCATAGTCCCAGCCTGTATCCTTGATGAGGGCGACGGATCCGTCTGCGAAGTCTGGCTCCATGGAATCACCATAAACCCAGCTAGCGAGGTCGTGGGTGATGTCCTTTTCAAAATAGACAGTATCATAGTTGCGGTCTTCTGCGTAGCCGTATCCTGTACCTGCGGATAGCTTTTCAAAAACGTGATATTCGAATCGTTCTTCGTCTACCTCTCTTTCTTGACTCTCAAGAAGTTCTTCAGAAGTCCGTAGGACGATTTTTTTATTTTGGGTAGTTAATTGTACCACTTTATCTGTAATCTGCTGTGTGAGCAAATCTGGATCGTCTGGGATGGAATTGGTGGATTCTACTGCATTTTTTGAGAGAACGGGGAAAAAATCATCAATCGAAACATTAAATATATCGCATAACTTAAAAAGCATATCTTGATTTGCTTTTCTTTCTCCTTTTTCGTATCGACTGATTGTTTGTTTTGTAGTATTCAATCTTTTTGCGAGTTCATCTTGAGTAAAACCGGCTGATTTTCGAAAGGTTTTAATTTGGTTTCCAATGTATTTTTTCAAATCCATGTTCCGTACCTCAATTTCAGTAATTCTATAAGTAGATTATATAAAAAAGTCACCGAAAACGCAACTTTTTTTACTTTTTAATCAAAATACTGTTGACAGGTCACCAAAATGGTGATATAATTAAATCAAGCTTAAGGAAATAAGAAAAACAAATCGGAGGGAAACACCATGAACACATTAAACGAGAAAGCAATCAACATCTTCAAAGCAGTGATTGAAGAAACTTTACTTCAAAATACATACGAGGAACGCTTCCTCTACGGTCAGCTTGAATTATTCTGGAACAACAGTCGTCAGTTCGCTTTCGGTTGGACAGAGTTGGCAGAAGAGATCGAACATCAAGAGCGTTACCTTCTTGATTCTGGTTTCACTCAAGATGAAATTGATGACATTCGTTTTGATGCAGCATTCGCAGGAATGATGGACAAAATGAATGTAGCCTGATCGGTAGCACCGGGGTTCGACTCCCTGGCAGGCTGTTGCTCACAGAGCGAAAAAAGAGAAAGGAGGAGGGAAATGAACGAACTAGAAAGAACAGCCCTCAATGAGATATTGAGGACTGTGACATATATTGCTGAGAAGTTGGATGAGTTAGAGTTGACCACGGCTTTCTTAAAAGGTAGCGTAGATGCTTTGAAACTTAGGACTGACCAGTTTGTTTCTGACCCAAGTTCGCAAGAGCATTGAGCGATTCGGGGTTTTTAATCATTTCAGGGAGTATCAAAGCTAGCATACGCTCTTCCATAGTTTGTTCTGGTTTAGAGTGTTTAGCAACCTGTTCAGCTACCGTGTCAATAATAGTCGCATTATTTTGAGCGATAAGATCCATGATGGCATCTAATTTATTATTTATAGTTGTCAAAACAGATGTATCTATATTTGATGAAGAGAGAGTTGAGGTATCAGACTGGTTCTCAAAATCAAAAATTTCAATCGTTTCCTTTAGTCGTTTTATTGCAGTGTTAGCTTTGTCTAAATCATTTGTCGCATATTTTATAGCTCTTAAAGTGGTGACATCAAATGGGATAGAGCTTCCTTCTTCTATGATAGGAATGACAAGTTTACCAAGTGCTTGACGGTACCCAAATTCATAGAAAACATTTGCATTGTGACCAGTCATATCAGCTATTACTAGGTCAGCAGTCTGTAAATATTCTATAATCGTTTGGTCGATTCTATCTACTGTAGGTAATGAGTCAACACGAATAATGTCAAACTCGTCTTGCGAAAGAGCTGGTGTGATAATGTAATTTAGTACAGTATCAGAGTGTTTCCGAATTTCAGAGTTATCTTCTCCAATAGGACAAACGATAAAACAGGTTTTTTTAGACATAAGATTTCTCCAATCATTTTATTTTGATTATACCATATTTGAAAAAGGGGTGAGGAAATGAGACCTAAACGACATCCGTATAGTAGGAAAAAAGAGTCCACTTTTGTAAAGGCAGACAATGAGTTAGTTGAAAAACTTTTAAGAAACACTAGTTATCTTGACAGTTTACTAGCTGAACGAGTATAGAAAAAATAAGGAGGTAGGAAGGTGCAAATCTATCTGTATCAACTAAGAAAAGAAAAAGGTATTACACAGAAAGAATTAGCCAAAAAACTTGGTATTTCTGAAACAGCATATCGTCAGAAAGAGAAGGGACAGAGCGCTTTTACTCAGGATGAAATGTTTTTCTTGCGTAGCTTTTTTGATAAACCTTTGCAAGATATTTTTTTACCAAGAAAGTCACCAAAACGGTAACAATATATTTAAAACCTAAAAAAGCGCCTGACGGAAATCAGGCGCATACTTAAATAATTAAAACCATTATATCACAAAAATGCTTGCCCGCATAGTTGAGAGGATGTAAAAAATGGAAGGTATAACATTACAATTACGATTGGATGGCGAAAGTGCTGAATTGTTCACGAATCAATTATTGGCCTTTGCTGAAAAGCAGGTCAAGGAGAAGTTAGAGAATGATCGTATGCCAATCAATCAACAAACTTTGATGAAGAAGTTCGGCTTTACGCATGGATATGTGAAGCAGTTAGAACGCAAAGGATTAAGATTTCGTAAGCAAGGCAAAGATACTATGTATGATGTCAATGATGTTTATGAAATTTTAGAATTAGAAAAAGAAGTACGAAAATTAAGAGCGTAAAGGAGAACAAAATGACAGAACCAGCTTTATCAAGCCAGTTGCTTGGCCTAGTGGCAATCTTTATTGGGATCTTTATCCTAATGTTACTGACTGCCAAAAAAGAAGAAGCTGAACAAAAAACAGTGATCATCATTGAAGAGGCAGAAGATTTCAGAGAGGTTGCACGAAGAAATCTAAAAAACTGTGATAGGGGATTCACCTACGATTCCCAACCACCTGTCGGACTTCCTTCAACGATTAATGACGTGCCTCAAGATTTTAGAGTATGCATCGAAGATTATGACAGACTGGCTAGCGACTATCAGGATGAAGCAAGAAAGAATGATATTCTAAGAAGTCAAAATGCGAATCTCTTAGAAGAAAATGGGCGCTTACTCTACAAAGAAATGACCATAGATTTTCGTCAAAATCCAAGAAAATGGAGGGCGAAGACATGAGTGTTAGTCGCAGTATGAACGAGTTAGAAATTCGTGTATTGAACATGATTATCAATTGTGCGACCTTCGACTTACCAATCCAAGCCAGTGAAATTCGCTTAGAAACTGGACTCTCAAAACGTAAGGTAGAAGAAATCATTGAGAGTCTGCGTGTTAATTTTGGCCATCCTATCGTAGCTAAGAAGATGAAGCCGAACGGATACTACTTGCCACGAAGTGAGGAGGAGCGCCAAGCTGGCCTTGCTCCTTATCGCAGACAAATTTTGACCGAGCAAAAGAATCTTGCTGCAGTGATGACTGTGGATTTGAAGAAGTATTGGGAGGATAGCGCATGAGTGAAGATTTTAGAATACCACCTCATGACTTAGTAGCCGAGCAGTCGGTTCTGGGTGCAGTCTTTATCTCACCAGAAACGATGACGTCACTTGCAGACGAATTGATTCCAGAGGATTTCTACAAGCCTGCCAACAAGATCGTATTTAAGACCATGTTGTCTCTGTTTGAAAAAGGTGAGCCAATCGATGCCACCACTATGGTATCAGCTCTTACTAATCAGGGTGACATCTCAAATATTGGGGGTATCAACTATGTTGTCGAGCTAGTAAACTCAACTCCGACATCAAAGAATGTGGAGCATTATGCGAAGCTTGTAAAAGAAAAGGCTACGCTCCGAAAAGTAATCGCTGACTTGTCGGATTCGTTATCTAGTGCTTATCAAGGCGATGTATCGATTGGTGAGATCGTTGCTAAAACAGAAAAATCTCTACTGGATATCAGTAATCAAAATGCAGGGACAGGATTTCGCAATGTGGCCGATATTCTTGATACCCATATGCAGATAGTCGAGACTCGCTCGCAGACAGATGGATTTGTAACAGGTCTATCTACTGGCTTTGTCGGATTGGATAAGATTACAACAGGCCTTCATGAAGGGAATCTTATCATTCTTGCTGCTCGTCCAGCTATGGGTAAGACGGCATTGGCTCTGAATGTCGCTAAGTACGTAGCAACCAAAGGAAGAAAGCCTGCAGTTATCTTCTCTCTTGAAATGGGTGCAGAGGAGTTGATCGAGCGTATGTTAGCATCAGAGGGCATGGTTCCAGCTTATCATCTCAAGACTGGGAATTTGAGTACGGACGAATGGAAACGGCTTGTGCAAGCTCAAAATAATCTCTATGATGCGCCTATCTTTGTAGATGATACTGCTGGTATTCGGATTTCAGAGATACGCTCAAATGCTCGAAAACTCGCTCAAGAAATGGGCGGTCTGGGTGTCATCATCATTGACTACTTGCAATTAATTACTGGTGCCAAGGGTGAGAATCGTCAGCAGATCGTTTCTGAAATCTCAAGGGAATTGAAGATACTTGCCAAGGATTTGAAAGTGCCTGTCATTGCCTTGTCGCAGTTAAGTCGTGCAGTTGAGCAGAGACAAGATAAACGACCGATGCTGGCAGACTTGCGAGAGTCTGGCTCGATTGAGCAAGATGCAGACATTGTAGCGTTCTTGTATCGTGAGGCTTACTACCAGAAAGAGCAAGCAGACAGTCAAGAATCGAATAATGTGACGGAGCTGATCCTGGAAAAGAATCGGCATGGTAGCCTAGGGACAGTGAAGTTGTATTTTCACAAAGAATACACAAAATTTTCAAGTGTGGAGGGGTAGATGGCAGAAAGAAGAATGGTCAGCAAGACCATAATGCAAACACAAAAATTTTTAAGACTACCGCTTGAAACTCAAGCTTTGTATGTTCATTTGGTCATCAATTCAGATGATGACGGAATTGTCGAAGCATTTCCAGTCGTTAGAATGATTGGTGCCAGCGAGGACAGTTTAGGCCTATTAGTTATCAAGCAGTTCATAAAGCCACTTAATCAAGACATGGTCTATTTCATTACGGATTTCAACGAACAAAATAAAATTAGACCAGATAGACACAAGCCTAGTATACACAGGAATTTAGCTATTCAACAACTTGGATTAGAAGTTGATGGAAGTAGATTGGTTGAGCCTGGAAAGGTAGTTCTAGAGCTTACTGAAGAAGGTCAGACAGTTGACGGACAAGTGACGGACGAATGTCCGCATAGTATAGGTAAGTATAGTATAGGTAAGTATAGTATAGGTAAGTATAGTATAGGTAAGGGTAGTATAGATAATATCCCTTACAAAGAAATTATCGATTATCTTAATTCGAAGACAGGAAAGAAATATAGAGATAATGTTCAGAAGAACAGATCTCTGATTAAGGCTAGATGGTCTGAAGGATATCGACTAGAAGATTTTAAACAAGTCATTGATAATATGGTTAAGGATTGGTCAGGTACGAAGTACGCGAAATACTTGCGACCAGAAACCCTATTTGGAACTAAGTTCGATGGTTATTTGAATCAAGGGAATGTTGTTAATCGTGAGAAGAAAACAGACGAAAGGCTAGGTTTTTAGATGAAACAGTTTAAACAATTCAGAACTAGAACGGTTCTTGATGATGTCTGTGAAATCCATGGATGCCATCTTTGGTCTGTTAAAATTCCAATCAAGGGAAAGGTTGAGGAAATCAGTCAATGTCCCGAGTGTGAGAAAGAGAACATTCGTCTCTTTGAAAAGCAGTTGAATATGGAATCTGAGGTCAAGAGCAAGCTCTCGGATACTTACGAAGTCTTTTCTCGCGATAGTATCGTTTCAAGCAAGCTGGCCAGTAAGTCACTACATGACTATGAGATTCGTGTTGATATCGATGAAAAGGCTGTGAATTTTGTGAAGCGGTTGGAGCGCTACTACGCTAAAGGTGAGACTGGCAATGCTATCATCACTGGACCTTCTGGTGTTGGTAAGAGTCATCTGACCTATGGCTTTGCTCGATTTCTCAATGAGCAGTTCAAGTCTTATGATGAACCGAAAAGCGTGCTCTTTGTGTCGGTTGTGACCTTGTTTGATAAGATTCGTGAAAGCTTTGAGTTTGACAATGGTTTTTCAGAAGCTAAGATGGTCAAGCTACTGTCTGAGGTTGATTTTCTCTTCCTGGATGATCTTGGGAAAGAGAGTCGCAAGGCTGACACGAGGCGTAATGAATGGGCGCATCAGATATTGTTCAAGATCTTGGATAATCGGACCAATACGATTATCAATACGAATCTGAGTAGCGAAGAGATTAAAGAGCTTTACTCGGATGATTTTGGGAACGGTGCTCTATCAAGTCGAATTTTTGAAGGAGCGACAGGCAGATGCTTTGTGTATCCAGCTGGGATGAAGGATAGGAGGTATTGATGGAAGATATACGGATACTAGATGCGTGCTGTGGATCTCGAATGTTTTGGTTTGATAAAAAAGAACCACATACGACATACATGGATAGACGTGAAGAAGAATTTGAAATTCACAAAAAGAAAATCAATGTAAAACCAGATATTGTTGCAGATTTTCGAGATATGCCATTTGACGACGAAACATTTAATCTTGTTGTGTTCGACCCACCTCATCTTCTATGGGCTGGCCAGAAATCATTCATGCGTGCTCAATATGGACAATTAGATTTACTGACTTGGAGGTTAGATTTACAACAAGGTTTTGAAGAATGTTTTAGGGTTTTGAAAACAGGAGGAACACTTATTTTCAAGTGGTCTGATGCTCAAGTAAATGTTAAGGAAATTTTGGAATTAGTCCCCCAAACTTTTCTGTGCTTCTTTATCGGTTACTCATTCGTGGAATGTATAGCAGGAAAGGACAAGAAAGATGATCAATAATGTAGTGTTAATTGGGCGCTTAACTCGTGATCCAGAATTGCGATACACGCCGTCAAATGTTGCAGTTGCAACCTTCAATCTTGCAGTCAATCGAAATTTTAAAGGTGCGAACGGAGAGCGAGAGGCAGACTTCATTAATTGTATCATGTGGCGTAAGCAAGCTGAAAATTTTGCAAATTGGGTTAAAAAGGGTGCTCTTGTAGGAATCACAGGTCGCATCCAGACTCGTAGCTATGATAATCAGCAAGGTCAACGTGTCTATGTGACAGAAGTTGTTGCCGAGAATTTTCAAACTCTTGAAAAGAAAGATAATTCTGCAAACCAGTCGAGCATGGAAAACCAGATGCCACCAAGTTACGGACAAGGCGAGCCAATGGATATTTCAGATGATGATTTGCCATTCTAGGGAGGTAGAACAATACCAAAACCTAAAACGTATGTATTGTACAAAGGCGACAAATTAATAGGGATAGGGACAGCTCAGGAGTTGGCTGAATTAACGGGTGTATCAGTTAGCACGATCCATTACTACAACACCCCTACCTATCAACGTCGCACCAACCCCGACAGGGCTAGACGATTAATTGCCATTTGAAGAGGGCAGACATCGATGAGGTATTTGAATGAACTATACTAAACAAGCCTTGATTGACGAAATGAAACGATCAATCAAGAGAAACGAAGAAAAAATAGCCGAGTATTCGAAGCCGTGCGATGCACGGAAGAGACGGATTAGAGCGCTGGAACGGGATTCATTGAGAAAGAGGAATGAAGAATTAAGACGGAAAGTGAAGGAGTTGGAAAATGAAAGTACAACGATTGATTGAGAAGTATAAAGGACTTGAAGGGATATGGGATGCCGAAGGAGCAGAACTAGCTCGCCAAATTTTTCTGCAAGACTTGCAACAACTAGACGAACCGCAACCAGTCAAAGTACCTCAGTTTGTGGCGGAATATATAGAATTTAAAAAGAAAAACAACTTCCATGTTTATGGAGCGATGAGAGTGATTGAAGATCATTACGACAAGAGAGTTCCTGAGTGGTTTTACGAAGGCAATATCGAAAAATTCTGTCTTGCTTGGATTTTCGGCTACGAGGTCGAGGAAGAGAAGCGGTATTTGGTGAAAGTGAAAGGTGTTAATGGATATGGTTGCTATCTTAATAAAGGTTTATTATCCAAAGAATATTTTTTTGAATCAAAAAACGAAATCGGTGGGTGCAGAACCAAGCACACTCGTAAACAATTAGAAGATGACGACTTCGGCTGGGTATTTGATTGTGAGGGGATTGAGATTAAGGAGGTGGAGAAATGACAGTTGAACAATTCCTTCAATCGTTATCATACCTTATGTGGGCTTCATATTGGTCAGTAATTTTTTATAAGTTCTTTAAAAATAATAAAAAAAATAATAAAGATTGAGGAGGTGGAGTGATGGAAGAAATGAAAAGAGATTTTGCAGGTAAATTGTACAGAAAAGCTTGTGAAATTGCAGAATTTTATGAAGAGCAGATGGATAGCGAAGACGATAACGAGGTGTTTGATATTGAGGAGTGTCTGGTGGAGTTATGTCAATTAGTTTTTGATGAAATGATTTTTGTTGAAGCAGCAGTATCAATGAAACGCTACGCAACATTGCCGACAGACAATCCTCACGTTATGAGTGAAGCAAGGAAAGAACTACCTTTTTAAACCAAGTAAGGAGGCCTCAGAATGAAACGATTCATCACGATATGGATTCTTGTCTCTGCTGGATTGAACATCTGGCAGATGGATAAAATCCGGAATCTGGAAGAGAAGAAGCCAATGGTTATCTACACGGCTGATAACGTAGGCGCTGAGATATTTGGTAAGGTCGTTGAGAAAGGACGACACGGCAAGCTATACACGCTTACCATTCGTGACTATGGTGTGTTCGTGGTTACGAAGGAAGTGTATGATAATGTGAAAGTTGGGGATGAGGTGATGTTGTGAAAATTCGATTTAATGGAAAGTATAACTTTTTCTTAACTCAATTTGTCCATTTTATTGTATTGGACTATCTCTGGAAGATACTTGAAATTATTATCTTAGGTGGAGTGAGAGGGAACTTGCCGGATTCCATAATACTCGCTCTGATTTGTGTCTATATTGCATGGATTTTAGATAAGGAGGAATAAAACAGATGACTACACTAGAAAACGTAAAACAATGGTTTATTGACCGTGATTTAGAAAACGGTGGGCGGTTAGACAAGCAGTCACTTAAATTGAGTGAAGAATTTGGAGAGCTATGCGCTGGTTATCTCAAGAAGAATGAGAAACTGACCAAGGATAGTATCGGAGATTGTGCAGTTGTGATTGTCGGTCTTGCATTACTGATTAAGGAAGATGTCAATCAGATTTTTAAAACATCAGAAAATGATAGAGATGTAATGACATGTTTTAGTTTTTTGAGTAGAAATATAAGCGATTTTCAGATTAACCAAGACTTATTTTCTAAAGATTTCTGTAAATTAAGTTTGATACGTACAATCAGATGGTTAAAATCGATCAGTACTGCACTAGGATATGACTTTGATGAATGTTTTGAGTTAGCCTATCAAGAAATCAAAGACCGTAAAGGTCGCTGGATCGATGGCTCATTTGTCAAAGAGGAGGATTTACAGTGAAAGCATTGGGTGTTTTTATTTGGGCAATATTTGGAGCCATCGTAACAGCATTCATTATCCAGTACGGATGGAATGAAATCATGGTAACAATCATTCCAGTTAATAAGATTTCTTTTTGGCAAGCATTTGGGATGAATGTGTTTCTATCTTTTATTCTCCCTACACCACATAGAAAAGAAGATGAAGATTATTTAAAAACTGTGATGATAGGTGTTTTAAAAGCTATAATCGTTACATTTTTCATCTGGTTAGCTAGTTCGTTTATCTAAGGAGGATTTGTGATGAACAAAATAATAGGAATACTTGAATTTAAGGATTTTGATGCATTGGTTGGTGGGAAAATTATGCCTGCATATCTTCGAAGCACTAATCCAAATGTGCCAACTACAAATAAAAATGAGGCCATGAAGGTTACGAAAAGTAGGTACAGGAAAGAGTTCTCTGACAAATATATCTTCAGAAAGGTAGGTGAAACCGATGAATGACAACGTAAACAGACCAAGCCACTACCAAGGCTCAAAAGGTCTTGAAAGTATTGAAGTGATTGATAACTTCATTGGCAATTTGCCAGGTAAAGCAGCGTGGTGTTGGGGGAATGCTATTAAGTATTAGCTTCGATTCCAGAAGAAAAACGGTCTTGAAGACCTGAAGAAAGCACGTAAGAACCTTGATTGGTTGATTGAGGAGATGGAACATGAGAATTAAGACATCAAATGGATCCATCATCAACGTTGACAAAATAAAACGTAGCATCACAATTGATGGTGTTGAGTATGGTTCAGATTGTCGAGCGCTGGTCTCTAAGCATAGAGATGGGACAGGGACTATTACATTAGTATTTGAAGGAAAAATGATTTGAAAGATGCAAGGAGATTTTCAAGATGCAGATAAGATTGAAAGAACTTAGAGAGGACCTATGTCTCTCTGTTGGGCAAATGGCAAAGGAAACAGGTGTTTCACAAAATACAATTCATTTGTATGAGCGAGGTGGATATCCGTCCATCAAGCAAATTGAAATGATCGCTAAAACATATGATGTGAATCCTGCTTGGTTAGTCGGGTGGATAGATGATGAAATGATGCCTGGAATCCAGGTCGTTGAAAAAGTGGTCTACAAAGAAAGTCCAACAGCAAGATTGCCAGATTATTTTAACAACAATAACGACGGTAAGATTATCAAGTGGGTTAAAACTAAAAGATAAATAGGAGGTAAGGTTTGGTCAAAAAGAACTTAACAAAAGCACGAAGGGATTATCTCGAGTTTGAACTCGATGATAAATATTTAAAGATTGACAGACTTATCGGCCAACGAAGGCATGAGCTAGAACGATTGTACGAGGTTAAGCATCTTACTATTCCCGGCATTGACGATACTGGAGCAAGTGGAAGTGGGACATTCGTCAACAGGTCAGAGAACCTAGCGGTTGCTTATGCAAGTGATCCTATGATTTTAAGATTAGAAAATCTCCAAAATTCTATCTCCCAATTACTAGAAAATCTAGAACCAGACGACAAAAAAATCTTTTATCTTCGCTGGGGAGAACATACTGGATATGACTGGATTCAAGTTTGGCATATCATGGAGAATGGAGAAACAGGTTACTTGTATAGGCATAGCAAGCAGATCTATAGAAGACGCGAAGTCATTCTTGATACACTTGCAAATTTGCTCTTTATGTAAAGTTGTCAAAAACACATATAGAATTGACAAAAAGAATGTGGTAAATTAGTATCATGAACAAAAGCAGAGAGAAAACCTCTGCTTTTTTTGTGCATTAAAAAAGGAGGTGAGGATATGTGGTAGTTGTTGAACCAATCAGAAATAGAGATGATGTTCAGCTTATGATTGAATACCTGACGTTTCATAGTGCAGTTAAAGAGTCGGATAGACAACGTAACCTCATGCTCTTTCTGTCTGGCGTTAATCTGGGATTTCGGATTGGAGATATCGTTAAACTAAAAGTAAAGCACGTTAAAGGCTGGCATGTCCAGATCGTTGATGAAAAGACAGACAAGCCAACTAAACGAAAGATGCCAAAGAAATTCAAGAATGCCATGAGGCAGTATATCAAAGACAAGAAAGATGAAGACTTCCTCTTTCCAAGTCGAAACGGAAAGCACCAGCACATAAAACCTAACACAGCTTATAAGATTATAAAGAAAGCTGCTGAAGAAGTCGGACTGGAAAACATAGCGACTCACTCGATGAGAAAGACCTTCGGTTTATTCATGTATGAGCAAACTAAAGATGTTGCTCTGATAATGGACCTACTGAACCACTCAAGCCAGAGCATTTCACTACGATATATTGGCAAAAACCAAGATTCACAAGACAGAGCCATGACGAAGTTTCAGGGCTTTTAATTTTTTTATTTTAACATCAATTCATTGTTTTGAGGTTATGATGATTTCATTTCACACATACAGGATAAACGCTTGATAAATCTGAGTTAAAACTCATGTAGCGAATTCATTAGAATATGTAAAACAAGGAATTGAGAGAACGAAAACAAAGGAGACTACAAAGTTATGAAAGGTATTTTTAAAAGACTATTTAATAATAGAACCACTAAACAAAAACCATTAGGAGAAATTGTAGTTGGAGTCGAAATTGAAAATTGTTCAGAATTAAAAGAGCTAACTCAAGAATGTTGTGAAGCACTTGAACACTTGAACAATTGTATTGACAAGCTAAATAAATTCGAAGTCAAAGCATCAACATCAATAATCAAATGATTGAAGTTTCAACCAGAGCTGACCGAACAGAGTTTTATAATTCAAGTGACTGGAGAGAACTACGCAAGCTTGCACTCGAACGTGATCACTACGAATGTGTTTGGTGTAGAGGAGAAGGCAAGGTTACAACTGAAGATCTCGAGATTGACCACATCAAGGAGTTAGAGTTCTATCCAGAGTTCGCTCTTGATTTAGATAACCTTAGAACGTTATGTAAAGAGTGTCACAATAAGAGACATGAACGCTTTCAATTCCGAAAATCTAAAAAAATGCAAGAAAAGAATTTCAGGACCGATGAATTTTGGGGAGAATAACACCCCCCGGTCAAAAAAAATCCAGTATTTTTAAGGTTTTGGGAACCGGTGGGAGGGGTCAACTGTCCAAATTTTTAACAAAAAATTAAAGGGGGTGGGGGGTAATGGAAGAATACTCAGAAAAAAATATAAAAGAATTAGAAAATCAGCTACTTTCTAAAATAGGCTATTTTAGTCCTAGAAAAAAGGATGCGATCCAGTACGAAAAAGTGAATCGTTATCTTTATCTCGTCAGACTGCTCTATGAGCTGAAAGACAAACTTCATGAAGATGGATTGGTCATCACTGTCCACAATGGTCAACAGAGATTCCAAAAAGCGAATTCTCTCATCAAGGAAATCAACACAACAAGCAATCAGCTTTTAGCTATTGAGCGGTCGTTTGATTTTGAGGTGGAAAACTCGCCTGTTGAGAAACCTACGTCTGGAAGTGACTTGCTATGATTTCTCATCCGCTGGTTGATGACTACATCAAAATGGCCGAAAGTGGAGAAATCGTCGTCAACAAAGAAAGAAAGCTGCTGTTTAAAATAATCAAGGAGAAAATCTATCCTCGTGATGATTTATATTTTGACAATGACTTGATTGACAAGTTCATTCGTTTTGCAGAAAAGAACTTTTTCCCTCTAGCCAAGTACCAACTTTTCTTGACTCCGTTTATCTTTCTTTTTCGGAAGGAAGACGGGGAGCCACATTTCGACGAGTATCTATACACACTCGCTCGTGGTGGTGGTAAGAATGGTTTTATGTCTGCCAGGTCATCGTTCTTTATCAGCCCTATCTACCCTATCAGAGACTATGATGTTACTATTACTGCAAACTCTGAGAAACAGGGGAAGGTTTCCTTTGAGGAGGTTTATGAGACTGTTCAAAGGCGTGGTCTTGAGGATCATTTTTATCTAACTAAAATGTCTATTACAGGTCGAGCGAACAACTCGGTCTTTTCTTTTCGGACGAATAATCCAAAAACGATGGACTCTGCTCGTGATGGTTGTCTTGAGTTTGATGAGATTCACCAGTTTGAAGATGATAAGGCTGTGAAGGTTCAACGGTCTGGTCTTGGTAAGATTGCTCATGCTCGGACTTTCTACAACGGGACGAATGGATATGTGCGTGAGGGATTCTATGACAAGCTGATAGAGAAGTCTATGCAAATCTTGAATGGAGAGGTTGATGATTTTAGGCTGTTTCCTTTCATCTGCAAGTTAGACAGTGCGGATGAAGTGGACGACATGAAGAATTGGCCAAAGGCAAATCCGATGTTGGATGAAAGCACGCCTTACGCTAAAAGGCTCCTTGCAAGAATCAAGGCTGACTATGACGACCTTGAGTTGGAGCCGTCTGGCCGTCAGGAGTTCATGACTAAACGAATGAACCTTCCTGAAGCAGACCTTGAGAAAGATGTCACCTCTCGAGAAAAGCTAGTTGCTTGTTTGCGTTCTCCTGGTATTGACTTGAAAGGTCGTTCATGTGTGGCTGGCTTTGACTATGCGAGTATTCGAGATTTTGCAAGTGTCGGTTTATTATTTAAAAACGGTGATGACTTCATTTGGAGACAACACTCATTTGCACGAAAAGCGTTTTTGAAAGCTTTCAAGCTAAAAGCTCCTATTCAGGAGTGGGCAGATAAAGGACTATTTACGATTGTGGATGGTCCGAGTATTGATCCTAGGCTTTTGATTGCCAAGCTTGTGGAATGGAGAAATCTTTATCAGATCGAGCTTGTATGTGCTGATGGCTTCAGAATGGACTTGTTGAAACCACTTCTTGAAGAAGCAGGGTTTGATTATGAGTTTTTGAGAAACCCAGGAGCGATTCAATCCAAGGTGGCGCCAACCATCGAAGATGGATTTGAAAATGAGCGTTTTATCTTTGAGGGTGATAACTCTATGATTTGGTATACGGATAATACCTACGTCAAAGAGGACAAGGATGGCAATAAGCGTTTCTTGAAGAAAGAACCTGTCAGAAGAAAGACGGATGGTTTCCATGCCTTGATTGCTGCTCTTTACAAGAGGGAGTTAGTGCAAGAGTCGAATGTCGGGGAATTTCTCGACATGATCGATAGCTGGGAGTTTTAATAATTGGGTGGGTGGTCGGCAGAAATTAAAAGAAAGGAGGACGAACCTTGGGATTGCTGAATTTGTTTAAACGCGAAACACCAAATGCTAGTTTTGAATTTGAAGAGCTGGAGCGAATATTTGGGAATCTACAATTAAAAAGTTTGGCTGTCGATAAGTCTGCTGAGTTTGTTGCTCGGATTTTTGCTAAGTCAGAGTTCAAGTATCTCGAAAAGGGAAAAACAAAAAAATCTGATTGGGATTACTTGTTAAATGTTAGGCCAAATAAGAACGAGTCAGCTTCTGAATTTTGGCAAAAAGTTGTTTATCGTTTGATTACTAAGAATGAAGTTCTAATTTTTCTTACTGATGATGATCAGCTGCTTGTCGCAGATTCCTTTACAAGAACTAAATATGCTGTTTATGACGATGTATTTGAGTATGTATCTTGTAGGGGTTATACTTTTGAAAAAAGATTCAGGATGAGTGAAGTGATTTTCTTGCAATATAACAACAATCGACTGCAAGAGTATGTATCTGATTTATTTTCAGACTATGAGAAACTTCACACTCGTCTAGTCGAAGCTTTGGCGAGAACGAATCAAATCAGGGGGACTCTTAGTACGAGAACAAACGGGAGTTTCAATGATGAAATGCGCAAAAAACTCCAAGCCTATGCTGATGGACTTTTTAAGTCATTTAGCACCAAAACAATTGCGATTGTTCCATCGCAGGACGGAATGGAATACACTGAGCATACGAATACAACAGGGACTTCAAATATCTCTGTTGACGAGTTGAAGAAACTGCGTCGGCAATTTGATGATGAGGTTGCTGACATCTTAGGGATTCCAACTGCTTTAATTCATGGCGACATGGCCAATCTGGAAAATAGCCAAAAAATGTTTAATAGTTATTGCTACCAATCACTCGTTAAGAAAATGAGTGATGGGCTTAATTTCGCTTTAGTGTCAAGACAGGAATACGAGCGCAAGAATCTATTTGTAATCATTGGCGAAGGTCAGAGAGACAAGTTTGCACTCGCTGGTAGCATTGATAAGCTTATATCTTCTGGAGCGATGACTCGAAACGAGGTGCGCTCCGAACTTGGTTTAGAATCTGTCCCTGGTGGCGATAAATTCCTCATCACCAAAAACTATCAACTTGGTGAACAGTTAGAGAAAGGAGGTGAGAAAGAAGATGAAAGTAATTCCGATTAAGGGTACGATTGTATCAAACAGCGACAAATGGCTTTACGATTGGCTTGAGTGGGAGGCTACAGCTCCTAAAGATATTGTTCTTCCTGAAAATGGAGAACCGATTGAGGTTCATATCAATTCGGGAGGAGGAGATGTTTATGCTGGTAGTGAAATCTATACTGCTCTACGCTCGTATCCTGGTGACGTGACCGTGAAGATTGTCGGCATTGCAGCAAGCGCAGCAAGCGTGATTGCAATGGCAGGAGATACGGTTGAAATCAGTCCGACCGCCCAAATCATGATCCACAATGTCTCAACGCAAGTAAATGGAGACCATAACACCCTGCTTCATGAAGCTGGGGTACTAGAAGGGTTTAACAAATCTATTGCTAGTGCCTATGTTCATAAGACTGGCAAGGCTCTTGATGACTTGCTTGCTTTGATGAATAAGACTACCTGGTTTGATGCCGAGTCAGCTTTGAATCATGGATTTGTAGACAAGATTATGTTTACAAATGAAGTCGCTCCGACTCTAGTAGCGAGTGAAACTCCTATGATCCCAAGTGATTTTATCGAGAAAATGAGGTCGGCAATGACACCAGATATTGACAAAATCGCAGAACTGGTAGCTGACAAGCTAGAAGCTAAACTACCAGATATACAAATTGAAAAAGAGGCTTTCGAAAATAGTGAATTTGTACAGAAGAAATTCAATCTTCCAGAAAGTCCAGAAAATAGCACAAACAAGGCTGTACCTAAAGGGTTCGGTCTTTTTATGTTTTAAGAAAGGAAAAAACAGAATGACAATGAAATTATCTAATCAATTTGAAAAACAACGTCAGGCATTTTTGAATGCTGTTACAAATGGTGCACCTCAAGAAGAACAAGCAAAGCTTTACAATGACATGATTGAGTCCATGACAAATGAAATGATGGCTCAAGCTCGTGATGCTGCTCGTGAAGAAGTTTCAGCTTTGAATCCATACGATGCCAAACTTACTGCAGAAGCTCGTGAGTTCTTCAATGACATTGAAAAAGTTGCACCTAAAGGAGTCGAAAAACTCTTCCCACAAGAAACAATTGACCGTATCTTTGAAGATATGGTTAAAGCGCGTCCATTGCTTCAACATATCGGTCTTAAAAATGCCGGCATCCGTTTAAAATTCCTCAAGTCAACACAGACTGGACAAGCTCTTTGGGGGAAAATCAATGGAGCAATCCAAGGTCAGTTGAAGCAAGAATTTAACGAAGAAGAATCTATCCAAAACAAATTGACTGCATTTGTAGTCATTCCTAAAGACTCTGAAAAATTCGGTCCAGCTTGGTTGCAAGCCTTTGTTTCTGCCCAAATCACAGAAGCATTTGCAGCAGCACTTGAAGCCGCATTCTTGAATGGTGATGGGGATGACAAACCTATTGGGCTGTCTCGCACTCTTACGGGAACTGCATCAGGTGGTAAAACAACTTATGCTGAGAAAACAGCTGAAACAACTAAGTTGACTTTTGCCGATTCAGCTACCGTAGTCAAAGAATTGACAAAGGTTTATAAACATCATTCTGTGAAAGCAGATGGAGAAACCCCAGTCGCAGTTGAAGGTAATCTTGTAATGGTTGTTAACCCAGCTGATGCTTGGGATGTGAAGAAGCAATACACTTCGTTGAACGCCCAAGGTGTATACATTACTGCTATGCCTTACAACCTTATCTTAGTCGAGTCAGTAGCACAAACGTCAGGTAAAGTTACTACATTTGTTAAAGGTCGTTACGATGCATTCGTAGGTGGTGGAATTGAATTTGGTCGCTTCACAGAAACGTATGCTTTGGAAGATTTGAACCTTTACACTGCTAAGCAATTCGCTTATGGTAAGGCTCATGATGAGAAGACAGCTGCAGTCTGGACCCTACAACTTCCTCAAGCTTAATCTCGGAGTTGAGTTATGACTACGGAAGAACAACTTCATCCACTCCTTAAATCTTTCAAGGAGCGGATGAAGATTTTTCATAATGGAGAGGATGAAAATATCTCCAGGATATTGGAAAGTTCTGAGGCCTATATTCTTAAAACTGTTGGCAGTCAAGATATTTCTGATCCACGGATTAAGGAATTAGTTCAAGAACGTGCACGATACGTCTACAATGACCAAGTCGAGTTCTTTTATGAGAACTTTCAGGGGGATTTGATGATGCTATCTCTAGAAAATTACGAACCGGAGGAAAAACATGATTAAGGTTTTAAAAGAATTTTACGATCTCAAAGAAGGGGTATTTCGTTCTGTTGATGAAGAATTTGAAGCGACAAAAGAACGCTTTGATGAAATCAATGAGGCATTACCTGAATTTGTAAAATGGTTAGGAGATCAGGAAGAAGTAACAACGTCTGATGTCTTATAATCGCCCCAGCTTTCGCTACAAAAAGCCAGAGGCTCAAAATGGAGATTTAAGAACCCCCTTGACTTTCTATACTTCTCAAGTTGAAGAGGGAGTTGATGGCCGTGATGTGAGTTACAAGAAGGCTTTTTATACAATGGGGCAAGTTTATTCGCCTAGCATGAAAGATATTGAGATTGCTAGTGGTAAGTCAATGAGAGCAAAAATGACTCTGAAAATTCGTGATCCTTTAGCAGATTATCAACCAGAAAATCAACATTTCGTTGAAGTGGAAGATATTCGCTTGACTAACAAGAAATGGCAAATAATCGATATACGTCCTGATTTTGACAATCGGGATTTTTTGATAGTCATAATTGGTGGTGGTCAAGATGTCTAGTGGTGCAGAATTGAAAGGCTTTGATGACGTTCTGAGAAACCTTGAAATGCGCCTTGGAGATGCAAAGGTTAAGCGTGCAACTAGTCGAGCGTTAAAGGCAACTGCAAATGAGACTCTGGAAGAATTTAAAGGTGCTTTAGAAGTCTTTAAAGACACAGGAGAAACCATTGAAAGCGCGACTACTGGACGTGTGACCGGTCTTCCTGTCGGCGTTCCAGTCATTAAGATTGGATTTGGTGAAGGTTCACGGTGGCGCTTAGTTCACTTGAATGAGTTTGGATATAGAAAGAATCAACATCCAAGAGGGTTCGGTGTTATTAGACGATTTTCAGAATCAAATGCTCAGAAATATAAATATCGTATTGCTAACCACTTAAAGATTGAGGGATTTAGATGATTAAAGATAAACTAACCGAACTCTACAATGCTTTGAAAGAAGATAAGACTTTAGCTAGTATTAGTATCAAGTCATTTGAACGCCCTGAAACTTTATCAAATGACAAGACAAGTATTGTCATTAGACCTGTTGGTTCACCAATGCAAGCAGTAAGTGGCAGTGATACAAGTTTAGCAAAGGTTTTTCTCTATCAAATCAATGTAGAGTCAAAAAACCGTGTGGAGTGCAAAGAACTCCAAAGAAAAGTTGAAAAGATTATGGAAGAACAGGGATTCTATCAAACTACTGGTGGTTTGGATGAATGGATTCCAGAAATTAAACGCTATGTAGATGCCCGAACCTACAAAGGTCGAAGTGCTCTATATGAAGAATACTAAAAAAAGAAAGAGGTGCTATAAATGGCATTAGTTGGTTTTAAACGCATGACAATTCGTGTGTTGGATGGGAACGCTACTCCGACACTCGGACAAAACCTTTTCGTGATCGAAGGTAAAACTGGTGAAGGTGCGACTCGTACTGCTAAGATTTCAGGTCTTGCAAGTGATCCGGTAAAAACATATGGTAGTGATGTTGCTTACCACGTATCAAACCGTGGTGTGGGCGATGTGAAGATGGAAATGACTGCGGTTGATATCCCTTCAACGGTATTGGCTAAGATCCTTGGACACCAAGTGAAAGATGAAATCATTGGTATCGGTGCTGACACTACTGCGCCATTCTGCTCAGTCATGCTTGAATCTAAGACTGCAAATGGAACTCAGGCGCAAGTCGGATTCTTTAAGGGTCAGTTCTCAATGGATTCTGAAGAGCTTGAAACACTTAAAGACAAGCAAGAAGAACTTCCAGATGATAGCTTGAGTTTTGCTGCAATCGCGAGTGATGATGCTGAAACAGAAGGTCTTTACTACGTGAAATATATTGGTAAGGATGATGCTAAGCTCAAAAAATTCAAAGGTCAGCTTAAAATGGTTGCTGCAGGGTAGGAAGAGGGCGCAAGCTCTCTTTTTATCTTTTTTCTAGAAAGGAAAGTATATGGCAAAGGTTAAATTTTTAATTAAAAACGAAAAGGGTCAGGACGTTCAAAAGACGAGTAAGGAAATCACTACTAAAGACTATCGTGACTACCTGATTCTCAATGAAGCACTATCTTCTGATTTGTCTGAAGTTGAAAAATTAGACAAGCAATTAGAATTCATCGCCTCATTGTTTGAAGACTTGGAAGTGGAAGAACTGTTGAAATACACAGATATGGCTGATATTTTCGCAGTATTCACAGACATTTATTCTCATTTGGTAGGTGATGTTGACCCAAAGGAGAAAAAATAAAGCCAAGCGAAGCATTAAAAAGATTTTATAGATTTATCAAGCAAGCAACTGAAGGGCCATACAGCATGAGTATTCGGGATGTAATGGATACTAGTTGGGAGGATCTAATGGGCGTTCTTGGTGAAACTGAATCTGCTAAAACCGAAGAAGTCATTGATCTAGCTGACTTTCTAGAAACAATTTAAAAAGGAGGATTCGAATGGCAGGTGGAACGCCGTTAGGTCAAATGTATATCGAGCTAGGGCTGGACGTGTCGAAGTTCAATCCTACTCTAAATGGTGCTAAGAATGCGGTTAAATATTTTCAAAGTAACGTAAAGGCGCTAGATAGTTCTCTTAAAAATAACGGTAAAAATACAGACTTACTTCAAGCTAAGTACAAGACACTTGGTCAAGCGATTGAAGCGCAAAGAAAAGTCTTGGAACAGATGAAGAATAGCTTTGATACTCTCGAACCTGGCACGGCTAAATTTGATAAGGCCGCTGCTGAGATTGAACGCGAAAATGCCAAGTTGGCAGCTATGGAAGGTCAGCTTCATAGAGTGCAGCAAGCTCTGATCGCAGTTGGGAAAGAAAATAGCTTTGCGAATCGTATTAACAAACTCGGAGATAGTCTGATTAAAGGCGGAGATAAAATCAAAACTTTTGGTGACAATATTTCAAGTTTCGGAGGCAAGTTAACAACAGGGTTAACCGCACCTTTAGTTGCTAGTGTCGGCTTAATTACAAAGGCTGCGATTGATTATGAGAGTGCGTTTGCTGGAGTTAAGAAAACAGTAGACGAAACTGCTACCGTGTCTTACCAGAAGTTATCAGATGGCATTCGTCAGATGGCTAAAGAATTGCCAGCCAGTGCAGTAGAAATTGCAAATGTCGCTGAAGTTGCTGGTCAGTTAGGTATCAAGGCGGAAGATATTCTTACATTCTCCCGTACCATGATTGATATGGGTGAATCAACGAACTTGAGCGCTGAAGATGCCGCAAGCTCCATCGCTAAGATTGCGAATATTCTTGGTTTGACATCAGACGAATACAAACGTTTTGGTTCATCTGTTGTTGACTTAGGTAACAACTTTGCTACTACCGAGCGTGATATCGTTGAAATGACCAACCGTTTGGCGGCTGGTGGTCGGCTAGCTGGATTGACTGCTCCAGATATCCTAGGGCTTGCTACGGCTATGAGCTCTGTTGGCATCGAGGCGGAGGCTGGTGGTACTGCTATGACTCAGACACTGACCGCAATTGGTAATGCCGTTTCATTAACAGGAAAGGGAGCAGCAGATGACTTGAATCTTATCGCTAAGACTGCAGGAATGACAGCAGAGGAATTTCAACAGGCTTGGAAAGAGAAACCTGTTGTTGCCTTGCAATCCTTTATTAAGGGTCTAAAAAATGCTCAAGAAAAAGGCGTAAATATGAACGCTATCTTGGAACAACTTGGAATGACTGGTATTCGACAAAGCAACATGCTAAAATCTTTGGCTCTGGCCTCTGATAAGATGGGAGATGCTGTGGATCGCTCTAATCAGGCTTGGAAAGAGAACACTGCTCTGACTAATGAGGCTAACAAGCGATACGAGACAACAGAATCTCAATTGAAGATGTTCAAGAACCAGGTAACTGACTTAGCGATTGAGTTTGGAGGTCCACTTTTAAAGGCTTTACGTGACGGTCTAAAGGCTGCGAAGCCTTGGATTGACACGCTGGCTACGATGGCTAAACAGTTCAGTTCTATGTCTGAAGAACAACAAAGAAACGTTCTCAAGTGGGCAGCATTGACTGCTGGTGCTGGACCTGCTTTAAGCATCCTTGGGAAAGGTCTTGGAATTATCGGGAACCTTACGAAAGCACTTGGTTGGCTCACTAAAGGTACTGGAAAGGCAGTAGGTGGCATGTCCTTGATGCTCAAGACTTTTCAGGCTTTTAGAACGACTGGAAATTTAACATCTGCATTCCAACTTGCAAGTTCAGGCGCGGCGTCGCTTGGAACTGCTACGGCATCTGCTTCATCATCAGTAGGATTGCTAGGAACATCTATGAGTTTGCTTGCAAATCCTTTAGGATTGACAATCGGTACGATTGCTTTAGCAACTGCAGGTCTTGTCTATCTTGGAAACGAGAAGGACAAAGCAAGAATCAAAGCGGAGGAATTCGGCTCTACCTTAAATGATGTTCAGCGTGGAGAATTGCGAAGCTTTCAAAAGACTGTTGATGAAACAAGCACAGCCGTCGCAAACTTTGGGAGTACAGCAGGAAGCGCTGAGAAAGTTTCTGGAGCCTTTAAAAAACTTTATGAAGAAGTTGCTGCCACTGCGGATAAAACCAACAAACGCATGGAGGAGTTAGGCGCTAAGTGGGGACTAAGTGAAGAAGATATTGCGAAAGCAAAAGAAAAAAATGCCCAGGTTGTATCTAATACTGAGTCCATGATGAATCAAATCAATGAGATTTATCAGCGTCATAACGGTGATGCGAGCAAGTTCTCTCAAGAGGAGAAGGAAATCATCCTGAACAATCAGAATGAGATGATTAAGGCCAAACTCTCGATGATGGACTTGTCAGCTGAGCAACAGAAGGCCGCTTTACAAGCTTTGAATGGCGATGTCAGAAGTCTGAATGAAACGCAATTGAAGCACACTAGAGATGTTTTGAAACAAGCGCTTGATGAGGAAAAGAAACTCTACGAGAACTCAAAGAGTGAGCTAAAAGAGTTGCTGGATGGGAAAGCCATTGATCAAGAAACTTACAACAAGAAAATGCAGACTCTAGAAGCCAACCATGCTCAAACCATGGAAGCTTTAGGAAGTAAGTACTACCAGGTCATGCAAAATCTTGACGATAAGGTGAAAGCTCGAACTGGCCAAAGTTGGAACTATTGGGAAGAAGCCAAGAAGGTTCTGGAAGAATACGGTCTGTCCTATGAAGAAATCGGAAAGAAAGCTGCTGAAGCTTCTCAAAAGGTAGGGAATTCGCATAGTATCCTTGCTAACTATACTAGTGAGATGAGCAAGGAAGTAAAAGAGGCTAATGATGCCTGGTCGTTGTTGGTAGGTAACATTGATAAGAATGGGAATTTCCAAGTGAAATCCAATGTTAAGGAAGTCATCGGAGAGGCTGCTAAATCTGCTGAAGGTTGGGAACAATTGCAGTTTATCGCTAAAACTGCGGAAATCAACTCTAACGCTCGTGCTACAATCGCAGAGGCTCTTGTAGAATCCGGTAAATGGAAAGACATGACTCTGGAAGAAAAGCAAGTGATTGTCAAGAACCAAGCTGGTCTACAAGCCATCTTTGATAGCGAAACTCATCTTAAAACATGGAACAGTATGCCAGCCAAAGTCAAAGAACTCCTCATGAAGAACGCTGATGTCATGAACAAGGCAGAGGAAGCATCAAAGGCTTTAGCTAACTACGAAGCTCTGAAACCAAAACAGAAGGAGTTGCTAGCTAATGATGAAAGCGTCCGGAGGGCTGTTGCTCGCTCTACTGATACTCTGACAGCATGGAATGCTACAACTCCGTTCACAAAAGATTTGAAGGCAGATCCTACGAATGTTTTGAACAATGGCCAGTTATCTATCGATAAGATTACAGCATGGAATTTTGCATCTGCTGAGACGAAATCTTTGGATGCGGTAGATAATACGAGCGCAGCTGTTGGAAGTGCTATTTTGAGTGTTAATTCACCAAAACAAGAAGCTCCTATCAACTTGTTTGCTGCTGACCAAACGGGAGGTGTTCGAAACGAGACGAGCGGTGCTATCAATGCTATCAAACAGTATGATCCAGTGAATATCCTCGCTAAGAACGGTACTAATGATACTGTTAGCGAGGTCAAAACAGGCGTGAATGGTATTCAGGACAAAACTGTTACTATTAATGCTCGAGATAATGCTTCGGGTGTTCTTTCAGGTATTAAGAGCTGGATTGATAGCGTGACTGGTAATTTCTTTACGAATATCTTTGCAAGCAAGCATGCCCACGGGACCAACTATCACCCAGGTGGGCTTGCTATCGTCAATGACCAACGAAACAGCAACTATAAAGAAATGGTTACTCTTCCGAATGGTCGGAGTTTCATCCCTCAAGGCAGGGATGTCCTACTCCCTCTTCCAAGAGGTTCTAAGGTCTTGCGAGCGGATAAGACTAGACGTTTGATGCGTGAGATAGGTGTTCCGAAATACGCTTCTGGTATCGGGATTCCGAGCGATGCGAAATTTCTCCGTGAAATGGAAGAAGCGCAACGTAATATCACAATTCAGACTACTAGTGTCCAAAATGGGCAAGATACAGATAAAGTCGTGTCTGAGATGAGGATTCTGAGGTCAAGTTTAGAAAAATTGCTTACTGCTATCCTTAACAAGGACACAAATACTTATCTAGATAGCTCAAAAGTTACGGATATTATTACCAGGAAGCAGAATGAAAACGAAAGATTACAATTGTTGATGAAAGGAGTGATTGAATGAGCGCAGTTACTATGAATTTTAATAAAACGGATTTAAGCGATCTGATTGAAATCCATGATATTCAACGAGATATTGGGAACAATCGCTCTATCGCAACTTCCTACACTTCGACTATTGGAGTCAATGTTCAGCAACAGACTATCGATGCGAAGTTCATCGAAGTGAAATTCTCCATTTGGTCTAAAGACAGGAATACCCTCAAGCACAAGCTTGCGGGTATTTTTAATGTTAGCAGCGCTAAAAAACTAGTCTTTTCAGACGAGCCTGACAAATACTATCTGGCCATGCCGATTGAGAGTATTTCGATGCAAGAAACGAGTGGGCGATGGTCAACTGGTTCTATGAGATTTATCGTGCCAGATGGCGTGGCGCATAGCTCTGCATACAAGTCTGTTACTGAGCCAATATCTGCAACGGATAGGCTTGTCTTTGAAGTGAATAACGAAGGTAACGTTGATACATATCCGATTATTACCATCAAAAATAACTCTGAAAATGGGTACGTTGGCATTGTTAATGCGCAGTCTGCCTTTGAAATGGGGAATCGTGAGGCAGTTGATGCAAGTGCGGCTAAGCCTTCTGAGATTTTACTAGACTTTCGTGAAGATAAAATATCATCTGGTTATACCAAAGCGTTGAAAAACAAAGCTATCACAAACGACGGAACAGAGTATATCGTAGGAACCGCTGAAATGCTAAATCTCTGGGACCGCCCACACATTAGATTGAAAAATCTACGAGGTGAAACTAAGTTACAAAACTATGCTACTAGTTTGACTTGGGAAATTCCTGTTGATAGTGACGGTGAAGTTGGTTCTTTGGATGACTATCTGTGGTGGAGACAAGTCTTTTGGTCTGAAGCAAACAATCAATACGGCTTTATCAAGGTGACAGTATCGGATGAAGCAGGTCAATTTTTGTATGGTGTAGAGACTTTTAAAAGGTCTCTAGGTTCGGAATGTGAGTATAACTTTTTTGTTAGCGATGGAAAGGGTGGCTATAATATTCTGAAACGTTGGGGGTTTGATGCAAGCACCATGGGAGACATTAACCCTTTTAGTGTCGCTAAAGGCTGGTCGGATTTGAAACGAAACGATGATAAGATACAAGTCTTTTATCGAGGCTCTGACTTTACTTTTACAGTTCCTGAAATCAAGGATAAAAAATCTGCTAAAATCCATATCACAATTGGGGCTTATCGAGACAATCCTATGGTTTCACATATGTATCTTGACGAAATTTATTATCGTAAAGATTTTGTCTCTATTGCCAAAGATATCCCCAATCGCTATCCTATCGGCTCTACAATTATCGTCAATAACGAGGAAGACACAATCATGGTGGATGGAATTAACAAATTTGGAGATAGGGTTCATGGGTCCTCATGGATCAAACTTCCTCCAGGCAAGAGCCAACTAGAGATTTATACATCAAGTTGGGTCAAAAAGAAACCAACGGTGTCTATAAATTTTGAAGAAAGGTGGCTGTGATAATGCTCTTAACAATCCATGATATGAACCTGCGACAAGTCGCCTCTATCGATAATGATAAGCAAGGGACATTGAATTACTACGATGACTCATGGGTGCGTTATCTAGAGACCGGTTCATCTACCTTTGACTTCACAGTAGCCAAGAAACTTTTGAGCGCAGACTCTGCCCTCACTAGAATCCACAATCACCTTAATGAGAAAGCCTTTGTTTCGTTTGAGTATGGAGGGCGGACTCACCTTTTCACGGTCCACAAAGTACTTGAGAATGAGCGTTCTATCGAGGTTAATTGTATCAATTTAAACCTTGAGTTAATCAATGAGTATGCCAATCCTTACAAAGCTACAAAGACAATGACTTTTGTAGAATACTGCCAGGTAATGGACTTATTGAACTATGCGCTGCTCTCTGTTGGAATCAATGAGATTTCAGAGAAGCAACTTAAGCTAGAATGGAGCAATCAGGAAACAAAACTGGCCAGACTCCTTAACCTAGCTAAGCAATTTGGTGCAGAGCTTGATTTTGACACGAAATTGCATGCAGATAGTTCTATCAAGTCCTTTACTGTTAATGTCTACCGCGAGAACGATGGCGAACATCAAGGTGTTGGGCGAGATAGGACAGATATCAGCTTGACCTATGGTAAAAATATCGGATCTATCACTCGTGAGATTGACAAGACTGGTATTTTCAACACTATCCGGCCAACAGGAAATATGCCGACAGTAGAGGTAGAGGACAGTGGTGAACGGCATCTCTCTAGCAATAGGGTCAAGAACTCAGATGGTTCGACAACCGAAACGATCATTCGGACAGCTTCGGATGGGACTAAAAGTAAGACTATTGTCCATACAAAAATCACAAAACTAGCTGACAAGACACGCATCACAACAACCACAACTACACGTTCTGATGGTTCGATTGAGCAGACCGTCACAACTAGTAAGAAGGGCGGACCTTCAAATACTGAGAAACGGATCATCAAACCTCCTAAGAAGAAGGAGAAAGAAGCTGATCCTGAGAAAGAGGTTCTGACTCTTGAAGGTCTTGGTGATTGGTCTATTAAGAATGAGAGAGGAGAAGTAGAGTTTTACCAGAGAGGGCAAGCTCTGTACGCACCTCTCTCAATGCAGCTCTATCCTTCGACCTTTACCTCTGCAACAGCCAAAGATCAGTGGACGAGACGAGACTTTCACTTTGACACAGATGAGCCAAATGAATTAAGACGTCTTGCTTACTTGAAGTTGAAACAGCACTGCTATCCAGCCATCACTTATGAAGTGGATGGATTTGTGGATGCTGAAATCGGGGATACAATCCAAATCTACGACGATGGTTTCAACCCTGCTTTAATCGTGAAGGCTCGTGTTTCTGAGCAGAAAATCAGCTTTACGAATCCTGCAAACAATAAGACCAAGTTTGCGAATTTCAAAGCCTTAGAGAATAAACTATCCTCTGGCATCCAGTCAGCATTTGAGCGACTTTTCGAGAATGCAAAACCTTATATCATCAAATTGTCAACCGACAAAGGGGTTATTTTTAAGAATGGTAGTGGTGAAAGTGTTGTAACACCAACTCTTTATAGAGGAGGGAAACCTATCGTAACTGGTGTCACATGGCGCTGGTCATTAGATGGTACTGTTTCAACAGGTATGAAATATCTTGTACGTGGTTCAACTATTGATAGAACCTCGACACTCACTGTTTCGGCCTATATAGATAACGACCAAGTGGCTATCGACGAGATTTCTTTCGTGAATGTCTCAGATGGTCAAAATGGACAGAAAGGTGACAAGGGAGAACCTGGACCTAAAGGTCCTCAAGGTGAACGTGGAGAGCAAGGAGCACCAGGACTTCAGGGTTTGCAAGGTCCAAAGGGAGATAGAGGCATTCCTGGTTTAAAAGGTGTCGATGGACGTACACAGTACACCCACATTGCCTATGCAGATGATGCTACAGGGGGAGGATTTAGCCAAACTAACGCTGACAAAGCCTATATTGGAGTGTACGTTGACTTTAATGCAACCGATAGTAAAAACCCTGCTGATTATCGCTGGACAAAATGGCGTGGTCGTGATGGTGCTGATGGGCTACCAGGTAAACCTGGAGCAGATGGAAGAACACCGTATGTTCACTTTGCTTATTCTGACAATGCCGATGGCTCAGGTTTGACAATGACAGATAACGGACAGCGTTATTTTGGTCATTATTCAGACTATGAAAAACCTGATAGCTCAGATAAAACTAAGTACAAGTGGGCTGATCGTTGGGCTAAAGTTGAGATTGGTGGGAGGAACCTCTTTCTTAATTCATTATTCAAACGTAGTCTAAGAGAGCAATACTCAACTTACTATTTATATGATAGTCAGGAGCAGACGCAAGGGCAGCTCGCCTTGAGCATAGATACTAATATCAAATTCAGAGGAGCAAATACTTTAAA
Organism: Streptococcus fermentans; assembly: GCF_040888305.1. Classification (NCBI taxonomy): domain Bacteria; kingdom Bacillati; phylum Bacillota; class Bacilli; order Lactobacillales; family Streptococcaceae; genus Streptococcus; species Streptococcus fermentans. Next base: position 45,850 of record NZ_JBFNFG010000009.1, read on the forward strand.
AATTGTATCTACTTATAACGGTAATGCGACTAATCAAAAAGCTACGTTTAGAACTGGTGGAGATACACGTTCAGGCACTGCTGACGAAATGAAAAATAAAGCTGTTAGGTTTAGTTTTTGGGCAAAATCTACTGTCAATAATACGAATTTCCAAGCAAGAACAGGATATAGGAGCGCTGTTCAGCCTGTCAAGTTGACTACAGATTGGGGATTCTATGACATTGAGCTTACGAAAAAAGAGGACTCGAATGCGACTAATGAACTCATTTTACATATTTTCACGGCTGCTACTGTTTGGATTGCTTTTCCAAAAGTTGAGGTAGGAACAGTCTCTACTGACTTTTCGGAGGCTCCCGAAGATATCCAGAATGACATTGCCTCTAAGGCTGACCAAGCACTCACACAAGAACAGCTAAACGCTCTAAATGAGAAAGCTGGTATCATCCAGGCTGAGCTTGAGGCTAAGGCGAGCGCTGACACACTTGATAACTGGATTAAGGCTTATCAAGACTTTGTCAAGTCAAATGAAGAGGCAAGAGCTCAAGCTGAAACAGATTTAATTTCAGCTAGTCAGCGTGTCTCTAACATTGCTAAAGACCTTGGAGAATTGTCTGACCGTTGGAATTTCATTGATACTTACATGAGTTCATCAAACGAGGGACTAGTCATCGGTAAGAATGACGGCTCATCCAGTATGTTATTCAGTCCCAATGGACGGATTTCAATGTATTCAGCGGGGGTAGAGGTTATGTATATCTCTCAAGGGGTTATACACATTGAAAATGGTATCTTTTCTAAAACCGTTCAAATTGGACGATTTAGAGAGGAACAATATCACATCAATCCAGATATGAATGTAATCAGATACGTAGGAGGTGCTTAATGGCTGAGTTTTGGTCAAATAATGATAGAAGTTACTATATAAGATTGTGGGTAGACCAGGTATCACAAAATATCGCTGAAAACAGCAGTCAGGTTAGAGTAAGGCTTGCCTTGACAAACGGTGCTCATACATTCGCAGATTATAGCTGTACGGCCTCAGTAACAGTAGACGGTCAGACTTTGAGTTGGTCAGGCATGCCGTCAATGTTGAGTCAATATAGCTCAATTATGCTGATTGATGAGACGGTAACAATCGGACATAATGCGGATGGCACAAAGACGTTTAATTTATCCGCTACATTTAGCGGAGGCGGTGGATGGTCTCCAGGCTCGTTGACAATCGGCGGAAACTCATTCACGCTTTCAACGATACCACGTTCAAGCTCTGTAAGTGTGAGCGCTGGGGTAATTGGTAGTTCAGTAACTATCAACATTAACCGTCAAAGCTCAAGTTTTAAGCACACAGTCCGTTATAAGTGGGCTGGTAAGAGCGGGACGATTGCAAGCAATGTGGATACATCTACAAGTTGGACAATCCCTTTTGACTTTGCAAACGACATCCCAAACTCAGCAAGTGGGACAGGGACAATCTACGTTGATACCTATTCAGGCTCTACCAAGACTGGAACACAGTCAACCACCTTGACTGCAAGCGTACCAGCTAGTATCAAACCTACTTTCTCAGGTGTCACTCTCTCAGATTTGAACTCTGCAGCACAGAACCTTATCCCGAATTTTGATACGTTCATCCAGGTTATTTCTAACATTAAGGTAGGATTTAATGGCGCAGTTGGTTCCTACGGATCGTCAATAACTGGATACTATGCTGAGATTATCGGCAAAAACCAATCCACGAGCTCGAACGGCGGGAGCCTGGGCATTATGAACTACCACGGCATCATCAAAATCAGAGCAAGAGTCTCTGATAGTCGTGGTAGATGGTCTGATACTAGAGAGGTATCTGTAACCGTGCTTGAGTATTTTGCTCCTGCTCTCAGCTTTAGCATTGCCAGAACAGGCTCAACCTCTAGCACCTTGACGGTTACACGAAATGCCAAAGTAGCACCTCTGACAGTTTCAGGAAGTCAAAGAAATACAATGACCTTAACATTCAAGGTAGCACGGCTTGGCACTAATGACTTTACAGTTAATAACGGTCAAGCTACTGGAGCCTGGTCAAGTATTTCAAACCTAACCAATTCACGAGCTAATCTCGCAGGGAATTATCTAGCTAATCAGTCATGGGTGGTTATCGGTATTCTTGAGGATAGGTTCACCCGTACTGAGTTCATGATCAATGTGGCCACAGAGAGCGTAGTATTCTCTTATGATCGATCAGGCGTGGGCGTTAACAAGATTAGGGAACAGGGCGCCCTTGATGTCAAGGGTGACATCTATGCTAATGATCAACCTATTCAGCAATATCAATTAACTAATGCTGATGGTGGCTTAAGTAGAGGTAGTGCTCAATGGGATGATGTTTGGAATAAGCAGGCGACAGAATTTGGTTGGAGGTCTGGTAAATACGATGATAACCCTACAGGAAAAAATGGTGAGTGGGGTCTGTATCAAAATTTTTGGTTAGATGACTGGAAAGGTGTTCAATTTTTTACTAGTTTGGACTCAAAAAGATTTTTCTTTAGGACATACAACAACAAAGAGTGGAGACCGTCGCAGTGGAAAGAAGTCGCTACAATTCAAGAAACAGTCAAGAGGGAGGTTGACCTAGGTTGGTTTATAAAAGGAAATATTACAAGAATTGGTAACATGGTTACAATTTCAACAGTAAGAAAAATCACAAGCCTAGACACACTTTCAGATTATCGAGAAGTCAAAGAAACAATACCAGCGGGCTTTAGACCAGCTCAAGAGGTGAATTTTGCTTTACAAGGTATCTCAGACTCAACAGTCACAGGTACGGCTATCTTACACCTTGCATCAGATGGCAAAATCCGTCTGACAAGTAAATCACCGGGAAATAAATATTGGACAGGTACAATCACTTATGTCACAAGCGATCCATATCCTTAAAAACGTAAAAAATCCCTAATTATTAACTGATAATTAGTTTATAAAGGAGGAAATGACAATGCTAAAAGTCACTAAAACACGTCAGCTAGTAGCTGAATTTTTCGTACAGTAGTTTTGACCAACAAAAATTGGTCAAAACTACTGTAGTCAACACAGACAATGAAGCCGTTTCAACAACATCTGAAACACTTCACGATCCGGATTTATACGCTAAAAATCGTAAGGCCATGCGCACTCACGAACAAGAGTTGCGTACTATGCGATACAAGATTGAAGATGAAATCTTGGCTGAGCATGATGGTGGAAATCCTGATCATCAAGAGTAAACATAAAGGAGAGTAATAAATGGCAACAAATTATGAACTAGCAGCAACACCTATCTACCGTCAACCAGAAAATGCGACGATTGTAGTTATCAAGAAAGAGCACGGCCAACGCTATAGCTATGAGCAAGCAGGCTTGTCTGGTGACCGCACGCATGAAAATCAAGAAGTGCTTATTCAAGCAGTTTTGGACGTGGTAAAAGCTGAATTAGACCCAGCAAGTGCAATCGTTCAGACGCAAGCGAAGTTGGAAGAAGCGACACATAAACTTGCTGAAACCGAAGCGAAACAAACTGCTACTGATGAAGCAGTCAAACATAATCAAGAAGAAACAGACCGTTATGGAAAGATTATCCATGCGGTCGTTTTAAATGCCGTAGCAGGCAAGACAATTGCTTATGGAACCAACTACAAGGAGTTGGTAGAGTTGATTCCACTTGCTGAAGTCGGTGAACATTACATGGCACATGACTTGATTACTATCGAAGACCCAACGCACGTTGAAGTGGACGGTGAAGGTAAGCGTATCTTGGTTCAGTTGAATAAGGAATTTACCTACAACGGTGAACCAGTCAGCGACTTTTCACGAAATGGCCATCTTGAAATGGACGGAACAGGCGCAGCATGGAAATTTGAACCTAAAGAATAGGAGGTATCTATGCCAGGATATGAACGATTTCTCATACAGATTTTCATCACCCTTATCCCTGTGATTGGTCTTTATTTTTCGATGAAAGATAAGGCTACCAAGCAGGAAAATCGCATCACGATCATGGAAAAAGACATCGAAAATTTACGAGAATTTAAGGCATCCGCTAATAAAAGGCTAGATAATCATGACGAACAAAATAAAGCGATTCTGGTACTAGCTGAGCAGGTCAAATCTTTAGGTGAAGATGTCAGAGAGCTGAAAAATTTGATTCAAAGTAAGGATTGAGAAAGGAGGTACGAAAATGGCCAGTGTTCACAATTCAACTAATCTCGAACAGGTGGATGGTGGCTTTTTGGTCAAGCAGGGCGATGTGGCTTCCACCTTCGCCTTCTCTTTGTTGGATGAGAATCACATGCCTATCCCTCAACTTGAAGGCCAAGAGGCATCTATCATGCTAACAAAGGACCAAGAGCAAATTAAGAAAAAAGCCATTGTAACGAAAGGAACAGTGGCTTTTAATTTGGATAAGATTCTGCCTGTCGGACTCTATCGAATTGAGATTTCAGCTGGTGGCTTCACATTTCCGAGTGACGACTCGACTCAAATTCGAGTGACAAAATCGGATAAGAATTTGGTGACGGAAGAGGTTCACACTCTCAAAGAGCTCGATATTTCAGAAGAAGTCAAAAAACAACTTGCAGGTAGGACCACAGGCAACAGTGAAGTAGGTATGGAATTTCCTGACCTACTCTTTTATTACAACTTAGGAAAGGTATAGAGAATGGATACAACTAAATTAACAGCATTCGCTCAAGCAGTCGGTGTTGACATTAAGGAGTTGAAGCAATTGCTAAATGGCAAGGTCGATAATGCTACTGTCAACCAACTAATCGAACAAGCTAAAACAGCAGTCAAGAATGACATTTTAGGCGAAGGTGTATCTGAGCAGTTTGATACCCTTAAAGAAATCGCTGACCATATCGCTAATCTTAATGGCGATACAGGTGGAGCAGTGGTTCAGAAGATTGCCGACTTGGGCAATCGCATTGATGCCATTGCCAGTCTTGATTTGGTCGCAACGTATAATCAAGCGAAAGCGTGATTGCTATGAGCAATTTTGAAGAATTCGCAAGAGCGGTCGGCAAAGATATCAAAATTATTCAACAAAAGCCAGAGCCAACATTGACGCTTACAGGCAATGTCTTGGGTATAGTTGGAGGGAATACTGTATCTCTCCCGTTGTCGAATAACGCAGGACAGGAAATTCGTGGTTCGGGTTCTCCAGAAGGGCGAATTAAAGCGGATGTCGGGACCAGCTATATTGATGTAAATGCTACTAACGGCGCTCTGGTGTGGATCAAAAAGCAAGGCGACGGTGTTACAGGCTGGCAAGTATTTTTTGGAGATACAGGTTGGAGAAATCTAACGACGGTATCTACTCTGAATGTCGGTCGTAAAGCTTCATTCGTAAGAATTAGACGTGTTAACAATTTAGTTAACTTTATGTTCGGCGGATTAGAGAGAGACCGTTTTGGAATCATTAGACGTGGCAGTGAAGGTTTTATTGGACAAAATGGAGATAAGGGAGTCAAGATTGTGATGCCCCGAGGCATTTCTGAAGGTTTCCGAAGCAAAAACTCATTAATAGGAAATATTTTTAATGATGTAGGCGAGTCCTATGGGGTTTGGTATCTTGGTGGTAGGTCAGACTCGAATTATATGCATTTCACGTTTAATGAAGATATTCCTACGGATAAAGATATCGATGATATCCGCGTTAGTACAATCAGCTACTTCACAGAAGATCCGTGGCCTACAACGTTGCCATAAAAAGAAAAAGGAGAAATAACATGCAACAGATTAACGAAATTTTACTAAACGGAGCAATTAGCATCCTAGTCATTTTGATTGGGATTGTGGTTAAGGCAGTCAAAGATTACCTTATCAAAAAAGGTGGAGAGAAAACCATCAAAATTGTTGAAGTCTTAGCCAAAAACGCAGTCAATGCGGTAGAGCAGGTATCATCTGAAACTGGCTACAAGGGCGAGGAGAAGCTAGAGCAAGCACGAACTAAAATCCGTGCTGAACTATCAAAATACAATATTAGCATGACAGATAAGGACTTGGACACATTCGTTGAATCTGCTGTGAAGCAGATGAATGATGCTTGGAAAGGGGAATAAGGATGGTAGAAATCATTAACCATACAATTTTTAATGGGATTTCAGGCTCCCGACCAACTGAGAGACCAAAGTATTATGTTTTACATAATGATGCTGGTTCAAAAAGTGCAAAGGCCTATATCGAATGGCTCCAAGAACGATATGACAATGGCCAGTCTGAACTTGGTTTTGCTCATTACTACATCACAAGAGATGCAATTGTGCGAGTCGAAGACACAAACAATGGTTCGTGGTCTGCTGCTAACTACGATGCTAACATGAACTCCATCAGTTATGAAGTCTGTCAGCAACTCAGCGCATCAGATGCCGAGTTTATCGAAAACGAAAACATGGTATTGCGCCAAATGGCCGAGGACATGGCTTACTACGGTGATACTCCGAACTATTCAAATATCAAGTTCCACAATGAGTTTTCAAGCACCTCGTGCCCTGCTCGTTCACTTGAATTGCACGGTGGCTACAATGATAGCTTGCGTTACTATGTGATTGCTAAAATCAAGCATTATCAATCCCTTGGCTCAACTGTCCAAGAAATGCTCGATAATGAGGGCAGCCAGGAAGGTTGGAAGAAAAATTCAACTGGCTGGTGGTATGTCAACGCAGATGGAAGCTACCTAACAAATAAGTGGCAGAAGATAAACAATGTCTGGTATTACTTTGATAGCAACGGCTACATGAAGGCTAACTCATGGCACAAGCACACAGACGGATACTGGTACTACTTGCTCCCAAGTGGAGCCATGGCTACTAGTTGGGTGCTCATCGCTAACAAGTGGTACTATTTCAAAGAAGATGGTAAAATGGCCACTGGTTGGGTTAAGTACAAGGAGCATTGGTATTATCTCGATGCTAAGGATGGCGACATGAAATCCAAGCAGTTCATCAAATCAGCAGATGGTACAGGTTGGTACTACCTTAAATCAGATGGAACAATGGCAGACAAACCAGAATTTACGATTGAGCCTGATGGCTTAATCACCACAAAATAAAATAAAAACAGAAAGACTAAAAAATTATTACACTAGACCGCAGGCTCACGCTTGCGGTTTTTTGTTTGCAATAATAAAAGCAGTGACCAAAATCACTGCTTATCAGTTGTAGCAAATTCATAAAGTTTTTCCGCTGTGAGAAGTGCCATTTTGTCCATGCTTGTTTTTCCTTTTCTGAGATCAGAAACAGTAGTCCACGGAACTCCAGCGCCTTGCGAAATAGCAGATGTAGACATCGAACTGTCTAATAATTCTTGAATAACTTTCCTCATACTTATTTGTCCTTTTTATTTTTTAGATAAATATATACATTGATTGCAATTATAAAAATAGCTATTGCACTAACCATTGCTTTTCCTCTTTTCATTTGATAAAATAGAGGTGTGAGGGGCTTTCGCCCCCACCTCTTAGCGTTTACCTTTTTCTTTTGCGGGAGTTGGGTTTACGCTTTTTGTTTTGCCTTGCGACCGTTATTGCGGTTACTAGACTTGCGATAGCAGTTACTGTTTCAGGAATATTATCTATTGCCTTTTCAAGTAACCTAAGCCAATCTTCTTTGTTCAACTTCCTCACCTCCTTTCCTTATCTTGATTATATTATATCACGGTATACCGAGAAAGTCAAGCGTTTTGATGAAGTTTTTTTAAATTTTTTCAAAAAAAAATAGACCTTGTCCAGAGGTCGGGGAGTTGGAGGGGACACCCTCCAATGTAAACTATTAGAACTAAATTGCAGCCTTCTCAACTATACGGGCAAAGGTGAGTATGAAAATGAATACGAAGATGAATACGATTTAAAAAAATGACGAAAATTAATGGAAATGATTTTAAATAAAAATAAGCAAAAACTAAAATATTGATAAGCAACAGAAAGCATTGGTAAACATTTGTCACTTATACCATAGTTAGTGACAGTTCCTGTTTTTTTTGATAGAATCATACAGTATGCCCTTGGGCACAAAGTAAGAACTGGGACTGTCTTTCCCAGCTTCGGAGGTAAAAAATGTCAGAATCACCAATCAAATATCGATTAATTAAGAAAGAAAAACACACGGGAGCTCGTCTGGGTGAGATTATCACGCCACACGGAACCTTCCCAACTCCTATGTTTATGCCAGTTGGGACTCAAGCAACGGTCAAAACCCAATCACCAGAAGAGTTGAAAGAGATGGGGTCAGGGATTATCCTCTCTAATACCTATCACTTGTGGTTGCGTCCTGGAGATGAGTTGATTGCTCGAGCAGGTGGGCTTCATAAGTTCATGAACTGGGATCAGCCTATCTTGACAGATAGTGGCGGTTTCCAAGTATACTCTCTAGCGGATAGTCGTAACATCACAGAAGAAGGGGTAACGTTTAAGAACCACCTCAACGGTTCTAAGATGTTTCTATCACCTGAAAAGGCTATTTCTATCCAGAATAATCTAGGCTCAGACATCATGATGTCTTTTGATGAATGTCCTCAGTTCTACCAACCCTATGATTATGTGAAAAAGTCAATCGAACGTACTAGCCGTTGGGCAGAGCGTGGATTAAAAGCTCATCGTCGTCCCCATGATCAAGGTTTGTTTGGGATTGTACAAGGTGCAGGCTTTGAAGATCTTCGTCGTCAGTCAGCTCATGACCTTGTCAGCATGGATTTTCCAGGATACTCTATCGGAGGGTTGGCAGTTGGAGAAACTCACGAAGAGATGAATGCAGTTTTGGACTTCACCACTCAACTCCTTCCTGAAAACAAACCTCGCTACTTGATGGGAGTGGGAGCGCCAGATAGCTTGATTGATGGGGTTATTCGTGGGGTCGATATGTTTGACTGTGTCTTGCCGACTCGTATCGCTCGTAACGGTACTTGTATGACTAGCCAAGGACGTTTGGTTGTCAAGAATGCCCAGTTTGCGGAGGACTTTACACCACTTGATCCTGAATGCGATTGCTACACATGTAAGAACTACACCCGTGCCTACCTTCGTCACTTGCTCAAGGCTGACGAAACCTTTGGTATTCGCTTGACCAGTTACCATAACCTCTACTTCTTGCTCAATCTTATGAAGCAGGTTCGCCAGGCTATTATGGATGACAATCTCTTGGAATTCCGTGAGCATTTTGTTGAAAAATATGGCTACAATAAATCAGGTCGTAATTTCTAAGATTATCAATCTAAAGCTCAAATCCTAAGTTTTCTCTTAGGATTTTTCTTCTTTTTTTGATAAAATAAAGGTAATATGGAATGAACATTAGATGGTTTTTTTACTACTCTAATGAACGGAGAATAAACTCGTATGCGTATTAAATGGTTTTCCTTGATCAGGATTACAGGCTTACTCTTGGTACTCTTGTACCATTTCTTTCAGACGGTTTTTCCAGGAGGTTTCTTCGGGGTTGATGTCTTCTTCACTTTCTCAGGTTTCCTAATTACGTCACTTTTGTTAGAAGAATTTGGCCAAAAAGGGAAGATTGATATCCTAGGATTTTTCAGGAGACGTTTCTATCGGATTTTTCCACCGGTCGTCTTGATGATCCTGGTCGTTATGCCCTTTACTTTCTTGGTTCGGCAGGATTATATAGCAGGGATTGGTGGTCAGATTGCTGGTGTCCTTGGTTTTATGACCAACTTCTATGAAATGTTAACAGGGGGAAGTTATGAATCTCAGTTCATTCCTCATCTCTTTGTTCATAACTGGAGTTTAGCAGTTGAAGTTCATTACTATATCTTGTGGGGCTTGGCAGTTTGGCTCATGTCTAAGCAAGCCAAAACAGGTGGGCAACTACGGGGAATGGTTTTTCTACTATCTTCAACTACCTTTGTTGTTAGCTTCCTTTCAATGTTTATTGGTAGCTTTATCGTTTCTTCCTACTCAACGCTTTACTTTTCAAGTCTAACTCATGTTTATCCATTCTTCCTAGGTAGTGTCCTAGCTACCTTGATAGGGGTCCGTCATACGACACCTCTTCTCAAACGTTTGAATCAAACCCTGGACTTGAAACAGACCTTATTAGTCTTTTCAGCTGGTCTCGGAGTTTTACTCTTATTGACCTTCTTCGTGAAATTCAATTATCTCTTTGCCTACTTGCTTGGCTTCTTGTTGGCAAGTTTAGCTGCTCTTATGATGATCGTTGCAGCACGACTTTTGCATGAGAAAACTCCGACGATTGAAGAGCCAAAGGTAATTAGCTTCTTAGCTGACACCAGCTATGCCGTTTATCTTTTCCACTGGCCGTTTTATATCATTTTCTCTCAGTTGATGAGCAATCTACCAGCAGTGATTCTCACCACTATCTTTTCTTATCTCTTTGCAAGCCTTTCTTTCTATGTGATTGAACCTTTCATTGCCGGGAAGAACACTAGCTTATTGCAAAGGGTAAGAGAAATTCCACATATTCAACCAATCTTTGCGGGTAGCGTCGGATTTCTTAGCTTGCTGACACTGATTGTGATGCTCATAGCTCCCCAAGTCGGTGCTTTTGAAACGGATTTGATGGTAAATGGCCTCAATCAAGCTCAAAACAATATTACCCGTACAAAAACCATGGCGGATCAAGCAGAAGCCAGTCGCTACAATATTGCTGAAGGTGTATCCATTATCGGAGATTCTGTAACCTTGCGCGCAACACCTGGACTTAAAGAGGTTCTACCAGACGCTCAGACAGATGGTCAAGTAAGCAGAAATACTAAGCAAGCCAATGCTATTATGCTCAACCACAGTCAGAATAAAGTCCTCCCTAAAATAGTTGTTATTGCTACTGGAGTGAATAACCCTGAGGATTATAAGGCTGATATCGATTCTTTGATAACAAATCTACCTAAGGGACATCAGCTTGTACTTGTGACACCTTATGAGGGTGATACAACTCAAGCAACTCAGCCTTATGTAGAACAGTATGCTAGCTATGTGCGTGAAGTAGCTCAAAAGTATCCTTACATTGAGGTTGCAGACTGGAATCAGGTGTCTAAAGATCATCCAGACATCTGGAAAGGAACGGACCAAGTTCACTTTGGAAGTGATAATACCAAATTAGAAGAGGGTGCTAAGCTCTATGCAGAAACGATAGCATCAGCTATCAAGGCCTTAGCAGATAAGCCTGTGAAGTCAAAATAATATTTAAAAAGTAGAGATGACCGTTCTCTACTTTTTCTTTTTAGAAAGTACTTCTTAGAAAATAATTCGTTCTCTAAGCTTCTCTCTCTAACCTATGGCAATATCATCTTACTCTAGCTTGTTAGATCTTTGGATAGTTTGGCCCAACGATGGCGATCTCTAGGCTTTCGTTTTTATGGGGGATCACGTCTTGATTGGGAAAAACTTGCCAAATTGTCAGAATTATGAGAAAATAGGTGCAGTCAGAAAATGGAGGGAATTCAATGAGAGAAGACATCAAGATTAATGACCGTGCTTTAGCATTAGGAAATCAAATCATTGACAAGCTAGAAAAAGTTTACGATACAGATGTGGAATTAGATGTCTATAATCTTGGCTTGATTTACGAGATTCATTTAGACGAGACTGGTCTTTGTACAATTGTCATGACCTTCACCGATACAGCCTGTGACTGTGCAGAAAGTTTACCTATTGAAATTGTAGCAGGTCTGAAACAGATTGAAGGAATTAAGGATGTTAGGGTTGAAGTTACCTGGTCACCTGCCTGGAAGATTACACGCATCAGTCGCTATGGACGTATAGCACTTGGACTACCACCGCGATAGTTATCTATTTTGAAACACACAAAAAAGCAAGTCAAAAATGGCTTGCTTTTGATTTGTTTATTTTTTACCAGATTGTTCCATATTCCAGAAATCTGTAACGGCACCACGTGATGCAGAAGATACGGTATGGGCATATTTACCAAGGACACCACGGCTATAGAGTGGTGGCAAGGTTGTTTCTGCCTTGCGTTTTTCAAGTTCTTCATCGGAAACGGCCATGGAAATTTCTTTTGTATCTTGGTCGACAGTGACGATATCGCCTGTACGGAGATAGGCAATTGGTCCACCATCCTGAGCTTCAGGGGCGATATGTCCAACAACCAATCCATAAGTACCACCAGAGAAGCGTCCGTCTGTCAAGAGGGCAACCTTGTCTCCTTGACCTTTACCAACGATCATTGATGAAAGTGATAGCATCTCAGGCATACCAGGACCACCCTTAGGTCCAACGAAACGAACAACGACAACATCGCCATCAACGATTTCATCTGACAAGACAGCTTGGATAGCATCTTCTTCTGAGTCAAAGACCTTGGCTGGACCAACGTGACGACGAACCTTAACACCTGACACCTTGGCAACTGCACCGTCAGGAGCAAGATTCCCGTTCAAGATGATAAGCGGACCGTCCGCACGTTTAGGATTTTCAAGTGGCATGATAACTTTTTGACCTGGTGTAAGATCTGCAAAGTCAGCTAAGTTTTCAGCGACAGTTTTACCAGTACATGTGATACGGTCTCCGTGAAGGAATCCATTTGCCAACAAGTACTTCATAACTGCAGGCACACCACCAACCTCGTAAAGGTCTTGGAAGACATACTGACCAGAAGGTTTCAAATCGGCCAAGTGAGGCACACGTTCTTGGATGGTATTGAAGTCCTCAAGTGACAAGTCAACGTTAGCTGCGTGGGCAATGGCGAGTAAGTGAAGAGTGGCGTTAGTAGAACCACCTAGAGCCATGGTCACTGTAATGGCATCTTCAAAGGCTTCACGAGTCAAGATATCAGACGGTTTGATACCGAGTTCAAGCATTTTAACCACAGCACGTCCAGCTGCTTCTATGTCTTCTTTCTTATCAGCAGATTCTGCTGGGTGAGAAGAAGAACCTGGCAAACTCATCCCCAAAACTTCGATAGCAGTAGCCATAGTATTGGCAGTATACATACCACCACAACCACCAGGCCCAGGGCAGGCATTACATTCCAGACGTTTCACGTCCTCAGCTGTCATATCACCGTGGTTCCATTTACCGATTCCTTCAAATACAGAAACCAAGTCAATGTCTTTGCCATCCAGTTTTCCAGGGGCGATAGTACCACCGTAAGCGAAAATAGCTGGGATATCCATATTGGCAATGGCAATCATAGAACCAGGCATGTTCTTGTCACAACCACCGATAGCCACAAAGGCATCCACGTTGTGACCGCCCATAGCAGCTTCGATTGAGTCCGCAATGATATCACGTGACGTTAGAGAGAAGCGCATACCAGGCGTTCCCATGGCAATCCCGTCTGCTACCGTAATGGTTCCAAATTGAACCGGCCAAGCACCAGCAGATTTGACACCTTCTTTGGCTAATTTACCAAAATCATGCAAGTGGATGTTACATGGTGTATTTTCCGCCCAAGTCGAAATGACTCCCACAATCGGTGTTTCAAAGTCCTTATCTGTCATACCAGTCGCACGAAGCATGGCACGGTTTGGTGATTTAACCATGCTGTCATAAATGCTACTGCGGTGACGTTTATCTAATTCTGTCATTAAGTTCCCTCCCATTTCAGTTCTTACCATTATAGCACATTTTAAAAACAATGAACAGAAGAAAATTCTTGAATTTTCAGACAATTCAAACCATTGAAATCTTCTTAAAAAAGATTGCATTTATTTCTTGACTTTATAAATTAAAGTGATATCATTTAGATATCAAATACAGGAGGTCATTCTGATGACTGAAAAACTAATCAATTCAAAACCAAATGGTGTAGTAGCATTGATTCTCATTGAGTTGGCACTCGTACTTGGTTTCTTTATATTTATCATGGGTGCTGGTTCAGAAAACATTTTTGGAATTATTATCGGGCTTTTATTAATCTTAATTTCAGCTCTAGCTCATGCTGGTTTAAAAGTAGTCAAACCTCAGGAAGCACTGGTTTTGACCCTCTTTGGTAACTATACTGGGACCATAAAAGAACCTGGTTTTTACTTTGTCAATCCCTTCAGTATAGCGGTCAACCCTGCAAATCACACTCGACTTGGTCAAAGTGGTGACGTTAGCACGAAATCCCCTTTTTCAGGGATGAAATCATCAAATGGCAATGATGTAAATCTTGAAATTGGCAAGAAACAGATTTCTCTCAAAGTTATGACCTTGAGTAATTCTCGCCAAAAAATTAACGATTGCTTAGGGAACCCTGTTGAAATCGGAATTGCCGTTACTTGGCGTGTGGTCGATACGGCAAAAGCAGTCTTCAACGTTGATAACTATAAAGAATATCTGTCATTGCAGTGTGATAGTGCCCTTCGTAATATTGTCCGCATCTATCCTTACGATGTGTCTCCGAATGTGGATACTACAGGTGATGGGCAAGCCGATGAAGGCAGCCTCCGCGGTTCTAGTGAGATTGTAGCTAGTCGCATTCGTGAAGAAATCCAAAGTCGCGTAGAGGATGCTGGCTTGGAAATTCTTGAGGCACGTATTACTTACCTAGCTTATGCACCGGAAATTGCAGCTGTCATGCTTCAACGTCAACAAGCATCAGCCATTATCGATGCACGTAAGATGATTGTTGATGGCGCTGTAGGAATGGTTGAAATGGCACTAGAACGTCTCAATGAAGGAGAGTTGGTTGAACTAGATGAAGAGCGTAAAGCTGCCATGGTTTCAAATCTCCTAGTCGTTCTCTGTGGCAATCATGATGCACAACCAATTGTCAATACAGGAAGCCTTTATTAGAAATGGCAGAAGCTAAAAAAAAGCAAATCCCCCTTCGACTCTCGAATAAGTTATATGCTGCACTCGCATCATGGGCAGAAGATGACTTCCGATCAGTTAACGGGCAAATTGAATATCTTCTCACCGAATGCGTCAAACAACGAAAAAAAGACGGGAAATACATCTCAGAAACCATTGATGAACCATTCGAGATTGATATTTAGTCTATTTTCCTATCCATAAGATTGGATAGGAAAATTTTTTAATCTTTTTTTGTCAAGTAACTTTACTTTACAAAAAAGTTTTGATATACTATTAAAGTTGATGAAAATCAAACCTAACTGAATTTATATCTTAAAAGGAGAAATCAAAATGGCAGTACCTGCACGTCGCACTTCAAAAGCGAAGAAAAACAAACGTCGTACACACTACAAAGTAACAGCTCCATCTGTAAACTTTGACGAAACTACTGGAGATTACTCACGTTCTCACCGTGTATCACTTAAAGGATACTACAAAGGACGTAAGATCGCTAAAGCTGCATCAGCTGAATAATAGAAGGGAGATACCATGCGCGTAAATATTACACTTGAACACAAAGAATCTGGTGAACGCTTGTACCTTACTTCTAAAAACAAACGTAACACTCCAGACCGTCTTCAATTGAAGAAATACTCACCAAAACTTCGCAAACACGTTGTGTTTACAGAAGTGAAGTAAGCATTCAATACGAATCAATACATAAGAAAAACGCTGATTTTAAGCGTTTTTTCTTTTTTCCAATTTCAATACATTTCACTATATTTCAGTTCAATCTCTACCTTTTTTAGATAAATATATCATTTAGATATTGAAATTAAGCCCTGCTATCATTTCGATGGCAGAGCTTTTTAATGTTTGGTACACTACCTTCTTATCTATATTTTGATGGAGCTGAAGTTGACATCTACAAAGTTTAATGTTAAAATACATTCAAAAATATATTTGAATGAGGTGTTTTATGATTCAAAATGTTGTTACTTCAATAATCCTGTATTCTGGGACAGCCGTAGACTTACTTATTATCCTAATGTTATTTTTTGCCAAAAGAAAAAGCAGAAAAGACATCATTAACATCTATTTAGGACAATTTCTAGGCTCTGTTAGTCTAATATTGCTAAGTTTACTTTTTGCATTTGTCTTAAATTATATTCCTAGTAAAGAGATTTTAGGTTTGCTCGGTTTGATTCCAATTTTCCTAGGACTCAAAGTTTTGCTTTTAGGAGATTCTGATGGAGAAGCTATTGCAAAAGATGGTTTGCGCAAAGATAATAAAAACCTGATTTTTCTAGTCGCTATGATTACTTTTGCAAGTTGTGGTGCTGACAATATTGGTGTTTTTGTCCCATATTTTATTACCTTAAATTTAGCGAATTTGATAGTGGCTTTACTTACCTTTCTAGTCATGATTTATCTCTTGGTTTTTTCTGCACAAAAATTAGCACAAGTCCCTTCTGTTGGAGAAACTTTGGAAAAATATAGCAGATGGTTTATTGCCGTCGTTTATTTAGGATTGGGGATGTATATTCTGATTGAAAACAACAGCTTTGACATGCTAAGGACTGTGTTCGGCTAGGAGAAAAAATTATGAAAAAAGATAGTATATGCCAAGTGAATATTATAAATCAACAAAATGTTACAACCGCAACGAACTACCTTGAAAAGGAAAAAGTCCAAAAATCACTTCGCATTTTATCAAAATTTACCGATAATAAACAGATAAATATCATCTTTTATCTCCTTGCTGTTGAAGAACTCTGTGTCTGCGATATAGCCTGTTTACTAAATCTCAGTATGGCATCTGCCTCCCACCATCTTCGTAAACTAGCCAATCAAAACATCTTGGACACTAGAAGAGAGGGGAAAATTATATATTATTTTATAAAAGATGAGGAAATCAAAGACTTTTTTAATCAACTAGGATAACAACTATTTTTACTACTTTACCATGATTATATATAGGACTTATCTATGAAATTATTTGATGAAAATTACTCACAAGAAAGACCTACTCGTAGCAAATGTTTAAGAAAAAAGTATAATTTAAAGCAAACCGACTTGGACTATAAAGAAATTATTTTCTAAGATATTGCCAAGCTTGTTGAAAATATGTTTTACCACTGCTTCGGCTCTATTACATTTAGAGATTTAGAAACTGTAGATAGAAGTGAAGTATGCATTCAATACGAATCAATAAAGAAGAAAAACGCTGATTTCAAGCGTTTTTTCTTTTTGCCAAATGCGATATATTGCACTGTATTTCAATTCAAACTCTACCTTTTTCTCACCTAGTTTAGCTATGTTTTTAATCAATAGTATATAATATAAAAAAGGAGAAACAATCGTGGAAAAGAAAGCTAATATATCTAAAGACAAAATTTATCGTTACACACTGTCTCGAACTTGGGACTCTACAAAACCTACAGTTTTATTTATTGGATTAAACCCTTCAATAGCAGATGAAAATATTGATGATCCCACAATTACTAGATGCATAAATTTTGCAAAAGATTGGGGATATGGGACTTTACTTATGGCTAATTTATTTGCTTTTAGAAGTACTTATCCGAAAGAAATATATTTAATTGATGATCCTATAGGAAAAGATAATGATCATTATATTTTAGAATGTGTAAAACAGTCTGATTTAATAATTGCTTGCTGGGGAAACAATGGTACTTACATGGATAGGGAAAAAATTATTAAAGAATTAGTACCAAATCTCTATTGCCTTCAGAAAAATAAGAATGGAACCCCACATCATCCCCTTAGACTCTCTAGAGATATTAATCCAATACCATTCAATTTCTAATATCGTTTTTCCGAAAAATAATTGTTTTTCGAAAAGTTTCTTCATAAACTATTTAAATTTATAAATTATTAAGATTCACAGATTTTAATTAAGTTGTGCATTTTTTTGTTTAAGGTGAATTCAAAGTATGCTCATATACCATATAGCTGAGAAATTAATCAAAAATTAGATGAGCACCTTCATATCGAAGACTTGGACGAAAAAATTTGTAAACTAGAAAATCTTATTGATTTATTGAATGATCAATTGGATAGGATTTATTTTCACCAAAATCTTTGAAGAGAGTGGGATTATTTTTTTGTTGAAAAAATAAAATTATTAGAACGTAGACATAATTTGTCCATTAAATATGATAAAATAAAATTGTTTAACGAAACAATATGAAAAATTAATTTAGGAGAATTTTATGTTGGATAATAAAATAAAATTTGAAGAAAAATTAACAAGAGAAGAAATAGATTTCTTAAAAAGAAATTTAAAAACCTGCTTTGATATAATAGTGGAGAGAACTGGTGCAGAAGAATTTGATGTAAAAAATAAGGATAATTTTTTAAAAGAATTTAACCCTTGGCAGAAAGACAAAGGTAAAAATTTAATTGAAGTTTTTGTAGATAACATTAATAAACCTGATTCTAATATAGATTTTTCCTGGTTGGATATTTTAGATAAAGATATTGATAAAAGATGGAACGAATTTAAAGATGATAAGTTTAAAAAAGAAATAAAAGAAAATAAAAAGAAATATACGAATATGCGTTACCAAATCCCAACTCATTTTCATGGGGATATTGATAATGCTGTAATTTTTCACTGTATGGAAAATCCTAAAGGTTATTTAGGAGACCTCAGTGATAGTGAAGTAGATGACGGATTCACAGGAGAAAACCTAAAAGAATTTTATTTTTATTCGGCTGATATACGTGAAGAAGAAAGTGGAACAGTAAAAGAAATAGTTAAAGAACGATATCAATTAGAGGATGTTACTATAGATTCGATTGAAAAGATTATTTATAGCAAAGATAAGAGTGCTTTAGGACGTGAAATTGAACGTATTTATAAACAAAATGAGGATAATCAATATTGTAACTTTGATTTTGATAACGAGAATGGAACGAATAAAACAGTCTTATTAAAAGATTATTATTATTATTTGAAAAAGTATTATTCTCAACTCATTCAAACAAATCAAGAATTAGATTTTCAAAAATTAAAGTATAAGAAAAAAGAAGTTGAAGAGATTGCTAAAAAAATTTGTAATTTAGAAATTTATCCATTCGCATGCAAGTCTCCAAATCTAGGGAAAGGGAGGACTGGTAACAAGATTCTTTTGAATTCAGATCTATCTCGTTTGGGGGCATACATAGTATTGAGAAGAATATATCGGTATCTAAATGGCTTAAATGATAATACCAAACCTATTATTATTTTTCGTAAATACGATATGGCTTGGGAAAAATTGTTTATAAACATATTTGATGAAGTGAAACGAGAATTAGAACGAAAGAATCAAAGTTTTGAAAATGAGATAGTTCTAAACTTGTTAGAAAAAGGTTTCTTTTATTGTCAAACAGGATCACAGGGAGGAGGGATAACAGATGGGAATGTAATCTCAGTTCCTCATTATAGATTATTTTTATCTATGAAAGATGATGCTTTTAAAGAAATTTCTAGCCTATTACCTCGAATCGAAGTTGATAAGAAAGAAACAAAAATAGGTAAATAAAATGTCTAAGACGAACTCTTAAGAACGACTACTAACAATTTTTCTTCGGTTACAAGCCGGTAAAAAACTGATAAAAGCAAGATTATCTAAAGAGTTTGTTGTTGATCCCAAATCAATTCAAAGAGATATAAGTAGATTGAAAGGAATACTAGAGGAAAATCCTCATTTAGGTTTAGAGATTATATTCGATTCTTTAGACAATATTTACCGTTTGATTGGCAAAACAACTTTCAATAATAAGGATATTTTGGGAATCTCAAAAATTCTTTTAGAAAATCGTTCACTAAACAAATCAGAACTAAATTCATTACTCGAAGGCCTTCTAGCTTTACTCTCAATTGAAGAAAAAAGTACAAGCCAGAACTTGTTGATATGCTTTTTTTATTTTTCACTGACAGGCAAACAATAATTATCAGATTGGGACCTAAACGGTCCTATAATCTTTCCTTTTATTGAAAAAGTAAGATATAATCAATCTATAAAATAAAAAAGGAATAAAAATGTGGAAAAATAAACAGCTTACAGATGTACAGAAAGTAAAGAGAATAGAACATGATATGGTTTTTGCTGATTATATTAGGTTAATTTCAGAGCAAAAACTAAGTGAGAATGGAGATTTTCGTGTGAAAACAAGAGAATTAAGTGAGCGAGTCGGTATTGATTATGAAATGTTTCGAAAGATACTAAATAAACACAAGCCAAACCAACCTAGGGATTGTATAATCGCTATTTGTGCAGCGCTATTTTGTTCAGTTGAGGAGACAAATAAGGCGCTGTTTTATTACGATGATATGCCAGGATTGGATACTACTGAAGGCTGTAGAGATTATTTCATAATTCAAGCATTAGAAGGTAATATTGGTAGGGAACACGATTATAATTATATAAGCAAGGGTGTCGAATCGGTCAACAAAACATTAGATAATAATAAATTTTCTATGCTACGTCTATCTAATAAAACTAAAAGTATAGAGAGACAGATTATTTTGAACGGGAGTGATTCTAGTAGTATCAATTGGATTTCGTCAGAAAAATTTTCTAATCGTGAGGAATATCACTCATCGTTAAGTGAGTTTTATAAACCTTATAACTATGGTGTTAGTACGACAATGGAAGTTGAAGTCAATGGTGAAATTCAATATTTGAACATAAAAAGTGATCGAAGTGCTATTTATGTTAAGAATAGGAATAATTTATTTCCAAAAATTTTAGATGAGCAAACAAATTTATTCATTAAATTTTCTTCAAGTTTAAATGATGCAAACTTAAGAGAATTAAAGAAATGCTATGAAATCCTTTATGATACAAGAAATTGGGGACTTAGAAAATGTGCGAAATTAAAAGATGAAGGTATCGTAGTTTATTGCGAGAAATTTAACTACAATATTCCAGAGAGAAATGAATATTTCTATTCAGAAATAAAAGATGGTGTATACACTTTTTCAATTTGTGAAAATAGTATGTTTATGAAAGAATATCTGTCTATAAATGAATTTAAACAATATTATTCTCACAAAAAAAGAAGTAATAAATCAGTAGTTAAAACATTCCATTCTTTGGAAGAGATTAAAGAATTCTTTAATAAAATGAATAGTTTTTCTATTGAACTTCAACATAGTTATTTAGCAAACTTTATAACAATGAAAGAAAGCCTTGAGAAGTTGCATGATAATTTAAAGAATAGGAAAGAATTTATTCGTAATTTTAATGATATTTTCGGTGATGAGTCAAACATGATATATATCTTTTTTGATGTACAAAAAGAATTTGATTGTATTGAAGAAGAAATGGATATAGTCTGTAGAAAGAAGGATGCAGTATTTGAATTTGAAAATAAAAAAATTACTTTATCTAGGGAAGATCTGATTGTAGCTTTCGAGCTTGGAATTGATGATATAGAAGAGGTAATCAGTCTAAAAGTTAAGCATCAAGATTTAAATAAAATTTATAAATAAAAACAAATCGGGACTAAAAAGTCCCGATTTTTGTTGAACTTCTCTTATTTATTAATTATACTTAGTTTATAAATTTGAGGAGGGGCTCTAATGACTAATATTGAATATGTAAATGCGTTACTTTGTAGCAATGATGTAATCTATATCGATACTTCATCTCTAATGAATGTGCAAGAACTTAGGAAGTTTTTAGATAGCTATCAACAATGTTTTATAAAGCATAATAAGAAGATAATTGTTACTAGGGAGGTTTGTTTAGAGATCGTAAAGCATTTAAGTTCAAAAATAGAATCTAAGCAATTTAAAGCACAACGTGTAATTGATTTATTTAAAGAATTTCGTGATGTATTTATTTTTGAAGATCAGAATTTAAATAATTTGGACGCTGAGAAGGCTTTTGCAGATTCAGAATTGTTATCACGTCTGACAAAGGGAAAAACCGAATTTAGTCAATTATTGATTACGAACGATAAGAAGTTAAGTGTAGATGCGTATAGTTTGAATAATCTAAATTCTTGTTTTGGAGAAAAAATATCTGTATGTTATATTTCTAGAAATGGATTGTTGCATAAAGGTGAAACAGAATTTGGGAATCACGTAGTTAATGAAAATAATGGAATAGAACCAGAGAATTCAACTGAGGAACAAATAGTTTCAACGATTTCTGAAGAATTTAAATCAAAACTTTTATTTAGTGCGGCAGGAATTGTTATTGGTGTAGTGTTTACCAAATATGTTCCCAAATTATTGAGATTTATCTAATAAAGATCATTACATCAAAACTTTTTTATTGATAGGGGAATGGTATGGATTTTCAAATTTATTTAATTGTACTTTTATTTATTTTAGTTATATATTTGTCATGGAAGAAATTCATCATTAAAAATAAATTTACACAATATATTATTGATAATGGTGGAAAAGCAGTTAATTCCATTAAAAATAATGAGGGTAGTTTTTATGATTCAGCTAAATTGCTGAATAAGAGATATAAAATAGGTTTACTTAATGCGTATACTGTTGTTAATTCGCTTAAAGATAATAATGAATCTGAGTTGTAGTAAGTCGTTTAATTTTTAAATTAATAGTGTTAGAAAAGGAATATTAATTTTTGGGGTATTATTATGGGTTTGTCAATTGAAAATAGAGAAAAAATTTTGAACTTACTGAATGCTGAGTACGTGATTCCGGATGAAATAATTGGATGTGTTAAAGAAGCTGTCAGAACGTATTCCACCAAAAATTACTCTGATGAAGTGATTGATAAAATTGTTAGAACACCACAAAGTTTATCTAGAGGGTTAACGTTGCTAAGAGAAAGAGATGGGAAAAAGGATTTAAGCTTATTTCGTGGGATATTAACTGAATGGTTGGTTTGTGCAGAATATAATGCTCTTAAAAATAAAGGATCAGTAGTGATGACAATAACTAATCCGGATCCATCGTCAAAGGCTGACCTTCTTCATATTATAAAAATTGGTAATAGTTTCAAAGCGCTACCAGGTCCAGATGTTAAGAGTGGTGGAAGTACTTATGTTTTTAACCAATGGAAAAAGATAATTCTAAACAGATATGAGATACCAATGGTTGATGTGGATGGTATTCTTACTACTGACGTTGGGATGAAAAAATTAACTAAGAAACAAAAACATGAGTTTGAAGAACTGAAAAGAAAGTTCCCTAATAAAAAAGCATTGGAAACTTGTTGGAATAATGAAGATATTTTGAGGGTGATTTCTGACTATTTAAAGTTTATAGAGTTTGAAATCTATCCAGGTACTGAGACTGATCTTGGAATTAAGGATATTGATGTAAAAAACTTGAAAACAAAATTATATAGTGGGGAACTTTTAAATAGTCGAACTTTGGATTGGATAGTATTTTCAAATGAATCAAAAACTATTTTTAACCCAGAAACTGAAGATGCTAGTTTGGTAGAAAATAATATTAACTCTGGCTCAGAAAATGCAAAAGGAACAAATTTAACGAGCTCTGATGTCAAAGAAAAGAACAAGAAAACCAATAGATTCTGGCGTAAAGCTAAGATGATAAGTAACAATAGCATTGAGGTAGCTAAGAAAGTTGGTAGTCATACTATAGAGTGGATGGCAAACAATCCAGAGGCAGTTCTCTCTATAGGTGCTAGTGTTGTTACATTTTTGATAAAAAATATCTCAAATCAAGAAGCTGATGACTATATAAGTGATTCTAGTTATAAATCTAATTATCAATCAGAGTATAATTTAGTTGGAGAACAAATTGTCGAAAAAACTGGCTCACATCACGCTAGCAAGCATATTAGAAATTTACCTGAAGGTCATAATGCTTCTGCAGAAAAAATTGCGACAGCTGAAGAACACGGTTTTTCTTTGGGAGAGGGACAAACTTGGGTTGATGATTATTAATATTTCTGGATGAAACCATAAATAAGTTGATTTAAGTGCCAATGATGATTTTGATAATTAATTAAGTTATTCACTTTCAAAATTTAAAAAGAATACTCATAGTTATATTGTTGAGTTACGAAAGTCTGAATGATAGTGTAATAAAAGACTAACTACGCAAAGTATTATATTTTTAACATGAGTTATCTAACTATTTAACTTGAGAAAACAATGAGTAAAACTACTGTGAAGGTTCCCCTCACAGTGGTTTTGGTAAAAATTGTTAAAGTTATTAATGGATTAGAATCATTGTTACGCACTAAATCTATTAATTCAGTGTATTTTCCATCATCCGAAACGATTTTATTCAGACTAGTTAAATGATAATGAGAATCCTGTCTAAGTGAGTTTTCAAATTCTTGATCCAAGAGTTTCAGTACTGGCCCCCAGTCATTTTGCTTTTTTGCTTGGAGTTTTTTTCTTCTCTTTTATTAATAATTTTTGATATTTTCTTGTCCTTTTCATATGTGACTTAGAACGACGAAAAGAAACAAGGAAACATTGGCCTTATACGCTGACGGAGGAACAATGAATTTTACATGTCTCAAGCCGTCTTCAGTAATGGGTTAAATTTGAAATAATGGAAAAAGAATAGCTTAGTCTTCTTTCATGTGTGCAAACCTCCTTTCTTTAATCGGTATTGATTATTAAAATTAGACACAAAAAAAGGCCAACAATATTTCTCGGTCTTTTTGTATATAAATTTTTTAGATTATATACTTACAGTGAAAGCTCTGGCAATGGGGCAGGAGGAATTTTTAAAAAATAGAGCTCTTTTACTAGAGTGGAGGAATATCAGAGAAGATATAGAGAGTTGTCACTTCTATATTATATTGTGCTTATAAAGCAACGAACCAATAATTAATAAATAACTAACTATTGGAAGTACTTTTAGTGCGCTCTCGAATCTTCAATAAAATAGGAAAAAAGCTAACAAAAGAAATGAACTGCACCCCAAAAGTTAGACAGAAAAAATCAAACTTTTGGGGTATTTTTATTATGAAATTAACTTAAGAAGATAAAGTTCAAATATATGAATTGAGAAAGCAAGGTCAAAGCTTCAACTAGCTTTCAAAAAGATTTGGTGTCGATGTTTCTGTATCCATGGGATTCCGAGGAACATAGATATCACTCCCATCTGAAGCGAATATTGGAAGAGCATAATTGAGTGGAATAGGTCTTGTGAATTCTTTAAATAGGAAGGGTTTTATCTAACGGTATCTTTGGATAAAGATTGAATTTGAAGTCGCCAATTTAGCATCCAGTAATTTTTGATAATGATTCTCTTCCATTCCCAGAATTGTACGAATCATAGTTTCATGTGATAAACTTCTTTGACGCGTTGAGGCCTGTTTACCTTGTTTTACGAACTCACTTTTTGACTAAGGATGATCTGTATACTCCTATTCAAGTGGGATTTAATCTGTTTCATCATGGGAAACACTTCCTTAACTATAATTTGTGATAATGAGTTCAACTCTCACTACCTTTTCTTTCCTCCTATTTTTGAGAGCGCTTGAAATATGTTATAATAGTTCTAGATTATTTTTTTTGGAGGCAAACCGTGGGAAATTTTATTGAGCTAGTCTTTCATCGTTTCTTTTTAGGGATGATTGCAACTGCTTATTTTTGGTTATTGACACTAGCAGGAGGTGTGGTTTTTGGTATAGCACCAGCTAGTGCGACTATCATGAGTTTATTTGCAGAACATGGTTATTCTTACCGTGCCTATGGTTTTAAAGAGGCTTGGACTCTTTACAAGAGTAATTTTATTAAAAGCAATCTCAGTTTCTACACCTTTATGGGACTTGACTTGATCTTGATTTATGGTTTGTATCTCATGATCCAATTGCCGCATCAGACCATTATCCACTTGGCAGCAACTTTTCTGAATATCTTTCTGGTAGCCTTGGTCTTTTTGGCTTATACAGTTTCTCTAAAATTACAAGTTTATTTTGACTTATCCTATCAAAATACCTTAAAGCTTGCCTTTATCGGAATTTTTATGAGCTTGTCAGCAGTGGCTAAAGTTCTTCTTGGTAGCGTCTTGTTAGCCATTATTGGGTTTTATATGCCAGCCCTTATCATTTTTGTAGGGATTGGTATGTGGCATTTCTTTATTAGTGATTTATTGGAGCCTGTTTATGAAAGCATTCATGAAAAATTGGCGTCCAAATAGAATGAAACAATTTTGGCTTCATTCACTCCTTCGAACCTATACTTGGGTGATGATTGTCATCATTGCTAGTTTTGCTCTGTTGATTTCCTATGTGAACTGGGATAGTCGAGAAAAAGAAGCAAGACAGGTTTCCCAGCGGGTTTTGACTCGGACAGTGAGTGAGGTTGAGTATTATTATCGAGAATCAGCGCGTTCAGCCCAAAGTTTAGTAGATAATCAAGCGCGAATCGAGGGAATTTATAAGTATTTTAGCCTCAGTACACCAGATTATTTCTATTGGCAACTGGAGCGTAAAGCATCGCCCTATATATCTGTATCCATTTATGAAAATATCGATGACCTCTATGTGCGCAATGATTTTGTAACGGGTGTAGCCATTGTCTTGCAAGACTCGACAGAAGTTTATGTTTCGAAGAGGGACAATCGTAGTGGTTACAAGGTTTCTGCAGATGCCTTTAAGCCAGATGCCAATAGTTTCGCCATTCCCGTTTCCGATCCAGTATCGGATCAAGCTCTTGGTGTTATTTATGTCTCTGTATCTTCCGATGTTTTTTATAAGGCTATTGACAATACCAGAGGAAATATCCCAATTGCTGTGAGCATCACCTCTCCTTTTGAAACGGATATGTTTCACCAAGGTGAAAAAAGTGATCGAGAGGAATGGGTGCAAGATGAGACAGCTCATGGTTATCAGGTTCAGGTTGCAGTTCCGAGGGATTATGTCCTTAGTGGGAGTATCACTAGTTCGATTTTTATTCTTGCTTTGAGTCTCCTCTTTATCGTTATTTTATATGTAACCTTGAAAAAAACATTTTCGAAGTATCAAACCCAAGTTGTTGACCTAGTGGAAACTATCCATGATATTGCGCAAGGGGAGCAAGGTAAAAGAATTGATCTCACGAAAAAAGACCAGGAATTACTTTTAATCGCTGAGACAACAAATGATATGTTGGATCGATTGGAGAGAAATATCCATGATATTTACCAGCTTGAACTGAGTCAAAAAGATGCCAATATGCGCGCCCTACAAGCTCAGATAAATCCACATTTCATGTACAATACCCTCGAGTTTTTACGGATGTACGCGGTCATGGAAAACCAAAATGAACTAGCGGATATTATCTACGAATTCAGTAGTCTCCTGCGCAACAACATCTCTGACGAACGAGAAACAACATTAAAGCAAGAAGTGGAATTTTGTCGGAAGTATAGTTATCTCTGTATGGTGCGTTATCCAAAATCCATTGCTTACGGATTTAAGATTGACCCTGGATTGGAAGAAATGCGCATTCCAAAATTTACCCTCCAACCCTTGGTGGAGAATTATTTTGCCCACGGAGTTGATCATCGACGTACAGATAATGTGATTAGTATCAAGGCCTTGAAAAAAGAAGGATATGTCGAAATCTTGGTAACCGATAATGGGCGTGGAATGCCTGCTGATAAGCTAGCAGAGATCCAGGATAAATTAGCTCAAAGAACCTTTGAACATACAGTGGATTATAGTGGGAAACGACAGTCCATTGGGATTGTCAATGTGCATGAGCGCTTTGTACTCTACTTTGGTGACCGGTATGATATTAGTGTAGAATCTGTTGAAAAAGAAGGTGTTCGCTATCGAATTACTATTCAAAATGAAGAGAAAGGATAAAGATGTATAAAGTACTTTTAGTGGACGATGAGTACATGATTACAGAAGGACTCAAACGTTTGATTCCTTTTGATAAGTGGGATATGGAAGTCGTTGCAACAGCCAATCATGCTGACGATGCTCTGGACTACGTTCGAGAACATCCCGTCGATATTGTTATTTCAGATGTCAATATGCCTGACAAGACAGGGCTTGAAATGATTGGGGAGATGAAGGAGTTGTTGCCAAATGCTTACTATATCCTCCTTTCAGGTTACCAAGAATTTGACTATGTCAAAAAAGCCATGAATCTCAATGTCGTTGATTATCTGGTCAAACCAGTCGACAAGGTTGAACTTGAACGCTTGCTTGAAAAGATTGCCAGTCAGCTTGGTGAAAAATCTCATGAGCCAGAAATATTGAGTCAGCAACTCGATGAAGAAGCCTTCAAGACTCATCTCAGCCAAAAAGAAAATTGGTGGATCGGACTTTCAAAAGAAAAACAAGGGAATTTTGTCATTCCTTACTACGTTCTAGGTCAAGACTGGCAGATCGTCCTTGCTGATCAGGAATTTGAGGGCTTGTTGGTCATGCCTTTTGAAGCACCTTATCAATCCAACTTTGAAAAATGGAAGCGTGATATTGAAAAGACTCTCTTTTATGGCTCTGTCAATTTAGATCAGTCTGAAAGTCTCTTTTCTTACTACGAGCCCATCTATCGAGTGATTATCCAGGGGAATCTCCAGCAGATTATCGAGGAGTTGACCTTACTTGAGAAGATTGTCTTAGAAAACACACCGAGGGTATCCATTACCAAGCAGCTCTTTACCCAGTTTGTCATGGATGTTTTCCATCTTTTTGAACATCTGAAGGCAGACGACATGACAGATATTGTCAAGAACATTCATGCCATTACAACTTTTGAGGACTTAGTCGCTTATACCAAGGAAACCTTGACATCCTTCTTTGGTCAATACCGCATGAATGAAAATGTAGTCAGCGTGCTTGAAGTCATTGGTAGAGACTACAAAAAAGAACTTTCCCTCAAGGATATCAGCAAGGATCTCTTTATCAATCCCGTTTATTTGGGTCAGTTGATCAAGAAGGAAACCAATTCCACCTTTGCAGAGCTTCTCAATAAGCAACGTATCAAGGCAGCTCAGCAGCTCTTGCTATCTACAAATGATAGTATTGAGGATATTTGCTATACGGTTGGTTACAGTAATGTAGGCTATTTCTATAAGGTCTTTCGAAAACTATGTGGGAAGTCTCCTAAGGCCTACCGTAAGCAGGTGGAAGCAAACTTGTAGGATTTGTTTTGCTTGTTAAAATATGCTATAATAAACTAAAAAACATAAGGGGGTTGCTTTGATGAAAAAGAAACCAATCTATCTATGGGTATTACTGATTTTTTCAGCCTTACTCTCAGCAATGTCACTATTTGGAATCATATCTCCAGTACCTACTGCGGAGGGTATGAGCAATCTAGAAACATCAGCATCAGGTGTTAATGCTACTTATGCTAAGGAGCTCGTTGCTTACACCATTAAGGTATCGGAGCATGGTCATTCTGTCTTCAGCATTCTCTTGGTTGTCTTATCTGTTATTCTAGTTGTTGTGGCTTTCGTTTTCCTTGTTCGTAAAAACATCCAATTGGCTAACTACACTTATCTTGCTTATGTCTTCGTTGCCATCGTTGGTTCTATCTACAACTTTATCGGCGTTCAGGATGCGGTTTCACTTTTTACAGACCCTAACATCCGTATGGGAGCGGAGCTTGGTGCCAAAGGTTCAGCCATTTTTGGGATCGTACTCAATGTTATCTTCCTAGCAATCGTCTTCTATAAAATGTGGCGTCAGCAAAAAGAATTAACAGAAGCTCAAGAAGAGGAAGAACTAGCCTAAGAGTTGACAAAGCATAACTATCAAGATACAATCTTGGTAGTTATTTTTTGAATTCAAAAAAGAAGGAGGAGAGCATGAAAAAAATTTCCTTAGTCTATATCAGTCTGAGTGGAAATACCGAAAGTTTCGTCACACGTCTGAAAGCTTACTTATTAGAACAGTATGAGAATATTGAAGTTGAAAAGATCCATATTAAAGATTTGGTCAAGGAGGGAGAGAATTTCTTTGAGATGACCAATCCATATGTCGCTTTTCTACCGACTTATCTAGAAGGTGGCAATGGAGTTGACAATGGTGATGTGGAGATTTTGACCACTCCAGTAGGGGACTTTATCGCTTACGGTGACAATGCCAGCAAGTGTTTTGGTGTCGTAGGATCAGGCAATCGTAACTTCAACAACCAATACTGTTTGACGGCTAAACAATACAGCCAACGCTTCGGATTCCCCGTTCTAGCAGACTTTGAGATGCGTGGTATGCTGGGAGATATCAAGAAGGTCGCAGGGATTATTGCGGAACTCTATGAATTAGAAGCTTTGTAAGAGGTCAGATTTTCTGAGAAAGAGTTTTATTCCATGAATAAAGGATTTACTTCAAAAGGAAACAGTCGAAATGAGTAAATTACAGAGATCATTTTTAAAGTATATAAGACGCAAACCAAGCTTCAAGGATATTATGCTTTGCAGTGCCTTGCTACTCTTAGCGATCGCCCTGTTGCAGTTCTGCGAGAAATTTCTTGATGAAAGTTTGTCAGCATACGGAACCATGGCATCATTAGGGATTGTTATATTGGTGGGAATCATAGTTCTCAGGAAAAAATAGAAAAGGACTCGAGAAATACTATCTCGAATCCTTTTTTTATTTTCTGATGTCTTCAATAATTTCTTTTGAAATCATAATTCCCAAACGATATCCTTTATTGATGTAGTCGATGACATCGTTAATGTTTTCTGTTGTTTGAATCTTTTCCTTGATAGTAGCGCGAAAAGATTCATCCTTTAACAGCTGTTCTTGTAGAAGTCTTTGTAGTTTTTCCTTTTCGTATTTGTTGATGAGAAAAAGAGCGACAAGACTGATGACAACTAAAATATAAGCATATTGGCTCATAAAATCTCTCCCTAAGTGATAAAGAAATTAATAGCAAGAGAAAAGCGAAAAAGATTTTTCGCTTTTCAAGTAAGGACAATATAGAAATTAGGCAAGTGATCGCTAATCTAAAATAGTAGATGTAATGCCCTCCGCCCCTAGTACCAAATAAAAGTCCGTAGAGGTTTAGGATTGGTTGCTTAAATCGCTCTGTAATCCCGTAACTTTAAGATTGAGACGTCTTTCGGTAGAAATCGATAATATTTCTATCGAAAGACTAGTGAAGCGCCTAGCCAAACTCTGAATAGGATTTGGCGTTAGTTACTTAGACTGCATTACAATAAAGTGATTAAAAGCCTACGACATGAGCCTAACCAAATCGATATTATTTGGTTAGGTGAATTAGTGAAGCGTTTAGGCAATTCGCCATAGTTACGATGTCATGTTCTCTAAATCGATTACATTTAGAGAACATGACTAGTGAAGCAGTTAGCTAGTCCGCATAAAAGCAGCTAGCGTCTAACAATTAGGAACTTTAGTTCCAGTAACTTTAAGATTACGACGTCTTTCGGTAGAAATCGATAATATTTCTATCGAAAGACTAGTGAAGCACCTAGCCAAATCCCCTATAGGATTTAGCGTTAGTTACTTAGATTGCTTTACAATAAAGTGATTAAAAGTCTACGACATGAGCCTAACCAAATCGATATTATTTGGTTAGGTGAATTAGATAAGCGTTTAGGCAATTCACCTCATTTACGACGTCGTGGCCCTCGAAATCGATTATATTTAGGGGCGATGACTAGTGAAGCAGTGAGCTAGTCCGCATAAAAGCGGCTAACGTCCAACAATTAGGAACTTTAGTTCCAGTAACTTTAAGATTACGACGTCTTTCGGTAGAAATCGATATTATTTGGTTAGGTGAATTAGTGAAGCGTTTAGGCAATTCGCCTCATTTACGACGTCGTGGCCCTCTAAATCGATTATATTTAGGGGCTATGACTAGTGAAGCAGTTAGCTAGTCCGCATAAAAGCGGCTAGCGTCCAACAATTAGGAACTTTAGTTCCAGTAACTTTAAGATTACGACGTCTTTCGGTAGAAATCGATAATATTTCTATCGAAAGACTAGTGAAGCGCCTAGCCAAATCCCTTATAGGATTTGGCGTTAGTTACTTAGATTGCTTCGCGATCAAGTAACTTTGGCGATTTACATCTTCTCTGGTGCTTCTACACCCAACAAACGAAGGGCTTCTTTGAGGACAACTGCAGTTGCATAGCTGAGGGCTAAACGACTGTCGCGTTCTGGACTTTCATCCAAGATACGAGTGTGAGCGTAATATTTGTTAAAGGCTTGCGCTAAGCTAATTGCAAATTTAGCAATGATAGAAGGTTCAAAGTTATCTGCCGCACGGTTGATAATACGTGGGAAATCTTGGATGAGTTTAATGATTTCCCAGCTTTCAGGATCATTCAAGCTATAGTTGGCATCTGCTTCAGGTTTGAAATCCGCTTTGCGCAAGATAGATTGGATACGAGCATAGGCGTATTGAACATAAGGACCAGTCTCGCCTTCAAAGGATACCATAGCTTCAAGGTCAAAGTCGTATCCATTTGTACGGTCAGTTTTAAGGTCATAGAATTTAATGGCTCCAACTCCAACAGCATGAGCAACCTGGTCTTTATTTTCAAGTTCCGGATTTTTGGCTTCAATTTGCGCTTTGGCACGGCTGATGGCTTCTGCGACAGTAGGCTCTAACAAGATAACATTCCCTTTACGAGTAGAGAGTTTCTTGCCTTCTTTTGTTACCAATCCAAAAGGAACATGGACAATATCTTGACTCCAATCGTAACCCATCTCTTGCAAGACAGCCTTGAGTTGTTTAAAGTGAGCAGATTGTTCTTGACCAACGACATAGATAGATTTAGCAAATTGGTATTCGTTTTTACGGTAAAGGGCAGCGGCCAAGTCACGTGTGATGTAGAGAGTTGCACCGTCAGATTTCTTGATAAGTGCTGGATGTTCAATTCCATATTTTTCAAGATTCACAACTTGGGCACCTTCTGACTCAACAAGAAGTCCTTTTTCAGAAAGGATGTCTACAACTGCATCCATCTTGTCATTGTAGAAGGCTTCCCCGTTGTAGCTGTCGAATTCAACCTTCAATTCATTATAAAGGCGGTTAAATTCCACCAAACTTTCATCACGGAACCATTGCCAAAGAGCGAGAGCTTCCTCATCTCCATTTTCAAGCTTACGGAACCATTCGCGTGCTTCTTCATCCAAGCTAGGGTCATTTTCAGCTTCAGCATTGATGCGAACGTAGAGTTTAAGAAGTTCATCAATCGGATGAGCTTTTACAGCTTCTTCGTCGCCCCATTTTTTGTAGGCAACGATCAGCATTCCAAACTGTTTACCCCAGTCTCCTAAATGGTTGACCTTGACTGTTTGATAACCGATTTTTTGGAAAATATGTGACAAGCTATCTCCGATAACAGTTGAGCGCAGGTGACCAATAGAGAATGGTTTAGCAATATTAGGACTAGACATGTCGATAACAACATTTTCTTGTTTACCAATATTTTGGTCAGCATAGTGTTCTTTTTCAGTGATAACAGCTTGTAATACTTGAGCAGAAATGGCATTTTTATCAAGGAAGAAGTTAACATAAGGTCCAGTAGCGACGACTTTTTCAAAGGCTTGGCTATTGATTTTTTCAGCGATATCTGCTGCGATCATTTGTGGAGCTTTTCTCTCAACTTTTGCTAGAGTAAAGGCAGGGAAGGCGATGTCTCCCATGTCAGAGTTTTTGGGTTGTTCTAGTAAATTTAAAATAGCCTCTTGATCCAGGCTGTCAATGACGCTAGCCAATTCGCTAGCAATCAATTGTTTTGTATTCATTATAAACTCCTTTGGACTTTTCTTCTATTTTATCACAATTTTGAGGAATGATAAGAATTTTTTTGAAATATTCGGTTTTTTTGGTATAATGTTCTTATTAAATAGTTGTAAAATGTTATAAATATTCACTCGAGAGGATGTTATGAGAAAAAGAGAACGTCATCAGTTGATCAAGCAGATGATCACTGAGGAAAAATTAGGGACTCAAAAAGAGATCCAGGATCGGTTGGAAGCACGCAATGTTTTTGTGACGCAAACGACCTTGTCGCGTGACCTTCGCGAATTGGGCTTGACCAAGGTTAAGAAAAATGATAAGGTCTACTACGTACTAGCAAATGAGACAGAGAAGATTGACCTGGTTGAGTTCTTGTCCCATCATTTGGAAGGTGTAGCAAGAGCTGAGTTTACCTTAGTTTTGCACACTAAATTGGGTGAAGCCGCAGTTTTAGCCAATGTTGTCGATGCCAACAAGGATGAATGGATTTTAGGAACAGTTGCGGGTGCCAATACTCTCTTGGTAATCTGCCGAGATCAGCATGTTGCTAAACTCATGGAAGATCGTTTGTTAGATTTGATGAAGGATAGATAAGGTCTTGGGAGTCTCTCTCAAGACTATTTTTAACAAGGAGAGAATGGATGATGACAGAAAAATTATCACCTGGCATGCAACAGTATGTGGATATAAAAAAACAATATCCAGATGCTTTTTTGCTCTTTCGTATGGGTGATTTTTATGAGTTATTTTACGAAGATGCAGTCAATGCTGCCCAGATACTAGAAATTTCACTAACCAGTCGCAATAAGAATGCTGACAATCCTATTCCCATGGCTGGAGTTCCTTATCACTCAGCGCAACAGTATATTGATGTCCTAGTGGAGCGTGGCTACAAGGTTGCCATTGCTGAGCAGATGGAGGATCCTAAGCAGGCAGTAGGGGTTGTTAAGCGCGAGGTTGTGCAGGTGATTACCCCTGGTACAGTCGTCGATAGTAGTAAACCAGATAGTCAAAACAACTTTTTGGTGGCTATCGACCGTGACGGTCAGCAATTTGGTTTGGCATACATGGACTTAGTGACGGGTGATTTCTATGTGACAGGTTTATTGGATTTTACCCTAGTCTGTGGTGAAATCCGAAATCTTAAGGCAAAAGAAGTTGTCATCGGCTATGCCTTAACTGAAGAGGAAGAACAGATTCTCAGCCGTCAAATGAATTTGGTGCTTTCTTATGAGAAAGAATTATTTGAAGACATACATCTGTTGGATCCACGCTTGGCGCCTATTGAACAAGCTGCCAGCAGTAAGCTTCTTCAGTATGTTCATCGGACTCAGATGAGAGAGTTGAATCACTTGAAGCCAGTTGTCCGTTATGAAATTAAGGATTTCTTGCAGATGGATTATGCAACCAAGGCTAGTCTAGATCTAGTAGAAAATGCTCGTTCTGGCAAGAAACAAGGGAGTCTTTTCTGGTTGCTAGATGAAACTAAGACTGCCATGGGAATGCGTCTTTTGCGCTCTTGGATCCACCGTCCCTTGATTGACAAGGATCGTATCCTTGAACGTCAGGAGGTTGTACAGGTCTTTTTAGATTATTTCTTTGAGCGCAGTGATTTGACAGAAAGCCTCAAGGGAGTCTACGATATTGAGCGTCTGGCTAGTCGTGTGTCTTTTGGGAAAAGCAATCCTAAAGACCTCTTACAATTAGCGACTACCTTGGGAAGTGTTCCACGAATTCGAGCAATTTTAGAAGGAATGGAGCAACCAGCTCTTGCCTATCTGATTGAACAATTAGATCCTATTTCTGAGTTGGAAAGTCTTATTAGCGCAGCCATTGCTCCTGAGGCTCCTCATGTGATTACCGAAGGTGGTATTATTCGGACTGGTTTTGACGAGACCTTGGACAAGTATCGTCGGGTACTGAGAGAAGGAACCAGCTGGATTGCTGAGATTGAGGCTAAGGAGAGAGAAAATTCTGGCATCAGTACGCTCAAGATTGACTACAATAAAAAAGACGGCTACTATTTCCATGTGACCAATTCGCAGCTTGGTAACGTACCAGCCCACTTTTTCCGTAAGGCTACGCTGAAAAACTCGGAGCGTTTTGGGACAGAGGAGTTGGCTCGTATCGAAGGAGAAATGTTAGAAGCGCGTGAGAAATCAGCAAACCTAGAGTACGAAATTTTTATGCGGATCCGTGAGGAGGTTGGGAAGTATATCCAACGCCTGCAAGCCCTAGCCCAAGGAATTGCTACTGTCGATGTCTTACAAGGCTTGGCAGTGGTAGCAGAAAATCAACACCTGATTCGTCCAGAGTTTGGTCAGGACTCGCAAATTGACATTCAAAAAGGTCGTCACGCTGTCGTTGAGAAGGTCATGGGAGCCCAAACCTATATTCCCAATAGTATCCAAATGGGTGAAGATACTAGCATCCAGCTGATTACAGGGCCTAATATGAGCGGGAAGTCAACCTATATGCGCCAGCTAGCTATGACAGCAGTCATGGCCCAGATAGGATCTTATGTTCCGGCAGAAAGTGCTCACTTGCCTATCTTTGATGCGATTTTTACCCGTATCGGTGCAGCAGATGACTTGGTGTCAGGTCAGTCAACCTTTATGGTCGAGATGATGGAAGCCAATAATGCCATTGCGCATGCGACTGAGAATTCTCTCATTCTCTTTGATGAGCTTGGACGCGGAACGGCAACTTATGATGGCATGGCCTTGGCCCAGGCAATTATCGAGTATATTCATGAACATATCGGAGCCAAGACTCTCTTTGCGACTCATTACCATGAATTGACTAGTTTGGAGACTAGTCTGGGACATCTGGTTAACGTTCACGTGGCTACACTTGAGCAAAATGGACAAGTTACCTTCCTTCACAAGATCGAAGCAGGACCAGCTGATAAATCATACGGTATTCACGTAGCTAAGATTGCAGGTTTACCGGTAGACTTACTGAAAAGAGCAGATGAAATTTTAACTCAATTAGAGAGTCAAGGTCAGGAAAGTCCTGCTCCAATGAAACAAACACATGCAGTCTCTGAACAAATTTCCCTATTTGACTCGGCGGAAGAAAATCCTATTCTAGCAGAATTGGCTAAAGTAGATGTGTACAACATGACACCGATGCAAGCCATGAACCTCTTGTTAGAATGGAAACAAAAATTATAAATCAAAACCCACTCAGTCCTGTGAGTGGGTTTCTGTTGCATTATTTCTTCTGAGCCAATAATTGGTTGATGTGGGCAACCTTCTTTGATTCTCTTTTGTAGAGAATCGACCAGATGATGAGATAGACGATGGCAAACTCTGGGATGAGTTGAAGGATGAAAGTCCAGCGAAGTGGAAACCAACCTGCCAGAATTGCTAGAGGAACAAAACCTAATAGCATGAGGAAGAAGTGAGTGACAGTAGCACGAAGAAGGCTCCAGTCTTTGGCAAAGAGACGGCTACCAAAACTAAAGAGGACTCCGATAGCTGCCCAGATGATAGAACAGTAGAGCAAAACTAGAGCGCCATGTACCTGTTGTTGGATCATGAATTGGCCAATCAAAGAGTTGGGGCTAAGTGGTGCATAGTTGCTTGGTGAAAAGATAAAAGAAAAGATAATAGATAGGATGAGGCCGATGAGGATACCGGTTGCGGCATCGTGGAAAATTTGTTTTTTCATAGTTCTAATTTCTCCTTAATAGCTTTGAGGTAACGGCGAGATGAGTAGGTGAAACTGTCATTTTTTAGATAGATTTCAATCAAGCCGTTAGAGGTTAGTTTTAGATGACTAATAGCATCGATGTTGACAATTTCCGATTGGGAAATTTGGATAAAGGAAGCAGGTAGAATTTCACTTGCTTGGTAAAGACGAATGTCGAGCGCATAGGTTTGGCTATCCGTTTCAGCTAAGACTTTGCGATTTTCAATATATATACGTTGAATCTTACTAATCTGAATCAAGTAGACCTGGTCTTGGAATTTTCCTTTAAGAGTTTCGTTTTGATCCAGTGATTGAACAAAGTCTTGAACTTTTTGAACTCTGGGGGACAAAGATGGTGCTTCTATGATGATTTGTTCTTCGGCGTATTGTTGATCAATGTCAAGTCTAACTTTCATATTTTCTCCTTTGTAAAAGTTGTAATAGAGATCTCTTACTTACAAATCTATTAAACACCATTTTGTTGACAATTACAAGAAGGTTTGTCTATGTGGTCGGTTGAAGAGTCTATCTGGCAGGTGACCGTTTTCATAGAATTTTTAGAGTAAAGAAGTCAAAAAATAAGAAGAAATATATTGACAAAAATAGAAAAAACGTGGTACAATAATAGACGGTACTTTTTACTTTTGGTCTCTCAAGAGTGTACAGGGACGTGCTGACAAATGTTGCAAAAGTACACACAGATGATAGCTGTCACCAAGTGTATCATCACCAAAAATAAAAAAACACAGGAGAATGTAGATGCCTACAATTAACCAATTGGTTCGCAAACCGCGTAAATCAAAAGTAGAAAAATCTAAATCACCAGCTTTGAACGTTGGTTACAACAGTCATAAAAAAGTTCAAACAAACGTTTCTTCACCACAAAAACGTGGTGTTGCAACTCGTGTTGGAACAATGACACCTAAAAAACCTAACTCTGCCCTTCGTAAATTTGCTCGTGTACGTTTGAGCAACCTTATCGAAGTTACTGCCTACATCCCAGGTATCGGACACAACTTGCAAGAGCACAGCGTGGTGCTTCTTCGTGGTGGACGTGTAAAAGACCTTCCAGGGGTACGTTACCATATCGTCCGTGGTGCACTTGATACTGCAGGTGTTAACGATCGTAAACAAGGCCGTTCTAAATACGGTACTAAACGTCCGAAAAAAGCATAAGGAAAGGGGATAAAGAGAAATGAGTCGTAAAAATAGAGCTCCAAAACGTGACGTATTGCCAGATCCGCTTTACAATTCACAATTAGTTACTCGTCTTATCAACCGCGTTATGCTTGACGGTAAACGTGGTACAGCTGCTTCAATCGTTTACGGTGCTTTTGAGCAAATCAAAGAAGTTACTGGTAACGATGCACTTGAAGTATTTGAAACAGCTATGGAAAACATCATGCCTGTACTTGAAGTACGTGCACGTCGTGTTGGTGGTTCTAACTACCAAGTCCCAGTTGAAGTTCGTCCAGAACGTCGTACAACACTTGGACTTCGTTGGTTGGTAACAATCGCTCGCCTTCGTGGTGAACACACAATGCAAGACCGTCTTGCAAAAGAAATCTTGGATGCTGCTAACAACACTGGTGCAGCAGTTAAGAAACGTGAAGACACTCACCGTATGGCTGAAGCTAACCGTGCCTTCGCACACTTCCGTTGGTAAAATCATGATGCTAGGAACGGCAAGGATGCAAAGTGAAAATAGGAAACTGACGCAGTATTCGACGAATACAAGGAAGTTTATCTTTTTCACACAGCATCCCGTTCCGGCTCAAATCGGCTAATTAACTTTAGCTCGAGTACAACTCAACTTATCTACAAGTTGAAACCAACAATAACAAGATAAACATTGAGAACGGGTAGGTCCTGCCTATCCGTTTTTATTAAATCGTGTTATAATAGAATAGAAATAAAAAAATATAGGAGAAACAAACCTCATGGCACGCGAATTTTCACTTGAAAAAACTCGTAATATCGGTATCATGGCTCACGTCGATGCTGGTAAAACAACTACAACTGAGCGTATCCTTTACTACACTGGTAAAATCCACAAAATCGGTGAAACTCACGAAGGTGCGTCACAAATGGACTGGATGGAGCAAGAGCAAGAACGTGGTATCACTATCACATCTGCTGCGACAACAGCTCAATGGAACAACCACCGCGTAAACATCATCGACACACCAGGACACGTGGACTTCACAATCGAAGTACAACGTTCTCTTCGTGTATTGGACGGTGCGGTTACAGTTCTTGACTCACAATCAGGTGTTGAGCCTCAAACTGAAACAGTTTGGCGTCAAGCGACTGAGTACGGAGTTCCACGTATCGTATTTGCCAACAAAATGGATAAAATCGGTGCTGACTTCCTTTACTCAGTAAGCACACTTCACGATCGTCTTCAAGCAAACGCACACCCAATTCAATTGCCAATCGGTTCTGAAGATGACTTCCGTGGTATCATCGACTTGATCAAGATGAAAGCTGAAATCTATACTAACGACCTTGGTACAGATATTCTTGAAGAAGACATTCCAGCTGAATACCTTGAGCAAGCTCAAGAATACCGTGAAAAATTGATCGAAGCAGTTGCTGAAACTGACGAAGAATTGATGATGAAATACCTCGAAGGTGAAGAAATCACTAACGAAGAATTGAAAGCTGGTATCCGTAAAGCGACTATCAACGTTGAATTCTTCCCAGTATTGTGTGGTTCTGCCTTCAAGAACAAAGGTGTTCAATTGATGCTTGATGCGGTTATCGACTACCTTCCAAGTCCACTTGATATCCCAGCGATCAAAGGTATTAACCCAGATACAGACGAAGAAGAAACTCGTCCAGCATCTGATGAAGAGCCATTTGCAGCTCTTGCCTTCAAGATCATGACTGACCCATTCGTAGGTCGTTTGACATTCTTCCGTGTTTACTCAGGTGTTCTTCAATCAGGTTCTTACGTATTGAACACTTCTAAAGGTAAACGTGAACGTATCGGACGTATCCTTCAAATGCACGCTAACAGCCGTCAAGAAATCGACACTGTTTACTCAGGTGATATCGCTGCTGCCGTTGGTTTGAAAGATACTACAACTGGTGACTCATTGACAGATGAAAAAGCTAAAATCATCCTTGAGTCAATTAACGTTCCAGAACCAGTTATCCAATTGATGGTTGAGCCTAAATCTAAAGCAGACCAAGACAAGATGGGTATCGCCCTTCAAAAATTGGCTGAAGAAGATCCAACATTCCGCGTTGAAACTAACGTTGAAACTGGTGAAACAGTTATCTCTGGTATGGGTGAGCTTCACCTTGACGTCCTTGTTGACCGTATGCGTCGTGAATTCAAAGTTGAAGCGAACGTAGGTGCTCCTCAAGTATCTTACCGTGAAACATTCCGTGCTCCTACTCAAGCACGTGGATTCTTCAAACGTCAGTCTGGTGGTAAAGGTCAGTTCGGTGATGTATGGATTGAATTTACTCCAAACGAAGAAGGAAAAGGATTCGAATTTGAAAACGCAATCGTCGGTGGTGTGGTTCCTCGTGAATTTATCCCAGCGGTTGAAAAAGGTTTGGTAGAATCTATGGCTAACGGTGTTCTTGCAGGTTACCCAATGGTTGACGTTAAAGCTAAGCTTTACGATGGTTCATACCACGATGTCGACTCATCTGAAACTGCCTTCAAGATCGCTGCATCTCTTGCACTTAAAGAAGCTGCTAAGACTGCACAACCAGCTATCCTTGAACCAATGATGCTTGTAACAATCACTGTTCCAGAAGAAAACCTTGGTGATGTTATGGGTCACGTAACTGCTCGTCGTGGACGTGTAGATGGTATGGAAGCACACGGTAACAGCCAAATCGTTCGTGCTTACGTTCCACTTGCTGAAATGTTCGGTTATGCAACAGTTCTTCGTTCTGCATCACAAGGACGTGGTACATTTATGATGGTATTCGACCACTACGAAGATGTACCTAAGTCAGTACAAGAAGAAATCATTAAGAAAAACAAAGGTGAAGAATAATTGGCTCTTTGTCAACTGTAGTGGGTTGAATAAAAGCTAACATC